>CAKZMA010000411.1 GCA_937127375.1 uncultured Coleofasciculus sp.
AAGTCGAAACCAGTTGGGGACGCAGGATCAACAGGGGAGTGGTATAGTTCCTCGCTAATCCGGCTGTAGTGCTACCAAACAGCTTTTCTTGTAAAAAATTGCGGCTTTCCATCCCCGTCAGAATCACATCGGCTTCGTAACGTTTGGCTACTTTGGGAATATTATCCAAAGGACGCCCTGAGAGAACTTCGATGTGAACCTCTACGCCCTCTGGTATAGTTTTCAATCCAGCTTGCAGGCGATCGCGAGCGCGGGTAATTCCTTCCTCATCTATCCGGGGAATTTCTCCTTCCTCCCACAACGGTACGCTATGCAGAAAGATAATCCTTTGGATACCATTAGCCGCTAAACTGGGTACAAACTCGACCAACCGATACAAACCATCGGCAAAATCGGTGCAAATTAAGCAACGCTGAAACATAAGATAGGAAAATGTTTGTTTTATCACAGATCCCAGTGTCAAAGCAGGTTTGGCGTTGGGCTGCTTACGGATTCAAGCTTACCGCTTAGGGGATGTCTATGATTAAGTTTTGCTTTTTCTCTAAGAAAATACCAGGACAATCGACGATTTTATTGTTGAACGACCCTTTATTCCTAGATGAGGACAAGAGTATTTTTGCTTAATTGTACTAAATCATTGTTGAGCTAATCACTTCAGTCAGTTCGCTACACTCTCTTGTCACTCGTGTGGCGTTGTGTGTTTCAGAGAATGAGGTCTTCGAGCCAATCAATCCAACGCTTGATGACGCATTACTTACAACTTATTCCATTCCGACCGAAGCCTTACGCTTAGTTGACGCCCCAGCATCCCCAGCTCCTTTCCACCGTAGGAACCAAGCAAGAGAAGGAGGTCGCCCACTACATAGGGACCACTGCTCGTATTTTTAACTGGGTTCTAGACCCCATTCATGTTTGAGAAACTCCTTGTACATATTTTCACGCATGATCATTTGCTCGTAGAGCTTAACCAGAAAGTCTTGAGCTTGCTCACGGCTCATTTGCTGCACCTGGGTTTCAAACGAGCGGATATTAAATTGTTGTTCGAGGGAAAGTTGCATGGGTTGGGACATGGTTATCTCCTTGAATGTTAGAAAAAATGGACATTCAGATGACACAAGCCTGCATTTGGCGAGGGCTAGGTTCTGTGAACGGGTCAACCGTTCCCAAGCTATATTAAAAACTGTAACAATTATTTGACAAATTGCCTATACCTCCAAATAAAGATTTCTGGTGAATCCAAAGATGGAGAATCCTTCTGAAAAGTTTCCGCTCTTGGATTGAGGCTGTTGTATCAGCTTGTTACTAAAGCAAACTGCTCAAGGTGAACAGTTGCTTGAGTATATTTACTGAACATCAGCAAACTTTGACATCATTGCCCGACTTTGGTTAAACGGCTCTAATTCCTACAGATTGGAGGATTGAGGATTTGTTATATCAGAGATAAGTATCGTTCACTACAGTTATCAGGTTGACAGGTTTGTTGTCGGGCTTGCAGCAACCTTGATTTCCATGGGATGGCTTACAGCATCAGTGCAGCTAATCACGTATCTCTAGTCTGACAGGCAGACGTAACTCGCTAAAATGGGGCTATGTCTCAATCAACGCCTGTGCCTAAATCCTCTCCCTCTGCTGACCCCACAACAGCAGAAAAACCACTATTTATCCTGGTTGACGGTCATTCTCTCGCGTTTCGTTCTTATTACGCCTTCGCTAAAGGACGAGATGGGGGACTGCGAACCAAGAGTGGAATACCCACCAGTGTGTGTTTTGGCTTTCTCAAATCCTTATTAGAGGTGATCAGTT
>CAKZMA010000412.1 GCA_937127375.1 uncultured Coleofasciculus sp.
TATCGGTGGGGAGGGCGGGTTTTGTTGTTCATTTAGTAGTAACAAGTCGTTTTAGTGGCTAAACCCGCCCCTACAATTGTGGCTAAACCTGTCCCGACAATTAACCTATTCTTTCAGGGGAATGGAACAGCAAGAGTTCACCAACGCATTTACCAAACTTACACCGCGACAAAAGGAAGTTTTACAGCAATTTGTCGCTGGGAAAAGTGATGGTGAAATTGCGGCGGAACTCTGTATTTCTCAAGGAACGGTGCGAAAACATATCCAGAATATCTGTCAGATATTTGCCCTAAACCATGACGAAGATAAAGGATCATCTCACCGTTCTAAGTTAATTACTGCCATTGCCCACAATTTACCCAATTTAATCCCTGGAGATACGCTGGCGGCGACCAATCAGCCTCAGGTTATCCTGAGTTATCATTGTGGCACTGATCCGGATAAAAGCCTTGCGACGCAATTAGACACGGCGTTAACTGCCCAAGGATGTCAGGTGTTCATTGCCAATAGTAGTCTCCGCATGGCAACCCAGGGATTGCAGCAAATCTACGCCGAATTAAACCGTTGCGATCGCGTGGTGTTATTATTATCCCCTCTAGCGGCGTCCAGTGAGATGGTAACCGAAGAGGTACAATGGGCAAAACGGCGACGAGATCAACATCCGCAGGGGAAACCGGATATGTTGGCGATTCGGATTAATTGCCCCTGGACATTACTCAACCATGATTTACGCGGTTATCTCCAAGACGTGTCCCAGCAGGAGTGGCGATCGCCTGAAGATACGCCGATTGTGTTAAACTCAGTCCGGGATTGGCTCTCTACTGATCAACCCACTACGACAACAAAGGCTGATCCCAAATCCGCGACGTTTCCCAGTGCCTATTCCCTCACCCCCAATCATCCGCCGCAACCTGTCGCCGAACCGGAATTACCACGAGGACAAGTCGAATTAGCCTCAGCGTTTTATGTGGAACGCCCTGGTGTTGAACAGCGTTGCTATGAAGCGGTGGCTAAACCGGGTTCCTTAATCCGAATTAAAGCGCCGCGACAAATGGGAAAAACTTCGTTAATGGCACGGATTTTGCATCGGGGAACTCAGCTTAATTATGCCACAGTTCCGTTAAGTTTTCAATTAGCGGATAGTAATGTTTTTAGTAATTTAGATCGCTTCTTACAGTGGTTTTGTGCAGTGATTACCCTCGAACTGGAATTACCCGATCGCTTGGACAAGTATTGGAGTCAGACGTTTGGCAGTAAGGTGAGTTGTAAGTCCTATTTTGAGCGGTATTTATTGGCAACGATTGCCACACCCTTGGTATTAGGGTTAGATGAAGTGGATCGGGTGTTTCATTATCCTGAACTCACCGCTGATTTTTTTGGCTTGTTGCGATCGTGGCATGAAGAGGCGAAAAATCGGGAAATATGGCGTAAACTGCGATTAGTTGTGGTGCATTCAACGGAAGCCTATATTCCCATGGATATTAATCAGTCTCCATTTAATGTGGGATTACCGATTGATTTACCGGAATTTGCAGCCGAACAAGTTCAAGATTTAGCCCAGCGTCACGGATTAGTCTGGGAATCGAATCAGGTGGAACAATTAATGGCAATGGTTGGGGGTCATCCCTATTTAATCAGACTAGCGCTGTACGCGATCGCACGTCAAGAAATAACCTTAACGCAACTGTTAGCGACAGCGCCAACGGATGCTGGATTGTATGGTGATCATTTGCGGCGACACTTGTGGAATTTATCTCAACATTCTGAGTTAGCTACGGCGTTGAAGAAGGTAGTTACGGCGGATTCTCCGATACAATTAGAACCGATGCAAGGATTTAAGTTACACAGCATGGGATTGGTGAATCTGCAAGGGAATGAGGTGACGCCTCGGTGCGATTTGTATTGTCAATATTTTCGGCTGCGTTTGAAT
>CAKZMA010000413.1 GCA_937127375.1 uncultured Coleofasciculus sp.
CAAGATAACTGGTCGAATATTGATTTTGTGCCGCAATTTGATCGTAGTCTTGTCTATCCCAAGCTCCTTTGAGAACGATTACTTCAACATCAGTTAAGCTGCGGTGGGTGTGATCGGATACAGCTTGGTTCGCTATTTTTACCGCCTGTTCTCGGTCAAATTTCATCGTCGATCATCCTTAACAGTTAGGGGTTATAGGGTTTCTGCTGTGGGGGCGCAAGGATGGTGCCCTCACCCCCAGCGCTGATCCTGTACCTCACCACACCGATAAACCCTATCTATATTACTGAAACCTGAATTATCCTGAATTATCCTGAATTATCCTGAATTATCCTGAATTCACTTAATTTTCATACTACCTATTTTTCCTCAATTATTCCGTTGATTTTACCAGCACAATGGCAATTGGAAGTGAAGTCAAGTTTGTTTAGGTTTGAGATTTAATATGGCTACTAGACCATCGAATTCCTTTACCCGCATAGCAGATGTTCCAGTTCATTATGCTCGTAATGAGCGTAGCCCATCCAATGGCTACGGAACACGAGGGGTTCCTTATAGATTTTATGCAACGACTGAGGCTGAACGAAAACTCGATCAATGTTTCTTTGAACTATGGGATCTTTGTCCTTATGGAAAAGCCGAGGTAATAACATCTGCTGGAACTTGGGTAAATAAGCCCATTTATCATGGCAAAGGTCGAGCTTTTGATCTTGATGGAATCTTTTGGTCTGACCGAACGTTTGTCACTCTCTGGGACGGTCATCAGAGAGGAGATCGTAGATTTTACTTCGGGGTCGAAGCTATTTTAAGAAAGCATTTTGGGACAGTATTAAATTATTTATATGATCGTGCCCATCGAGATCATTTTCACCTTGACGACGGAACGAGTGTCGGCTTTCAATCAGGTTCCAAAAGCAGAGTGCTTTTTCTGCAAGGAGCTCTAGTCTATGTTTTCGGTATTTCTGTCGGTTCATCAGGAATTGATGGTAAATACGGACGAGATACGAAATCTGCGCTGCAACAAGCTTTATCTCACTTGAGTATTACTGGAAATATTTCTAATCGTAGTGTTTGGTTGCAATTTTTAACTGGTATCGCTAATACTGCTTTTGGTTCGGGTTCTATTTCTCGCCGAGAAATTGCGATAGTAAAACCAACTTTTAGACAAGAGTTTTCTCAACACGAGAGTATTGAGTTTGAGATAACAGGCGACAGTAATATTCAGACGATAACAATTGTCTCTGATGAATCTGAAACAGTAGCTCAACGGGAATCATCTAGTAAATGGATCGCTCGTAATGCTCAATTCTTAAAGTTTGGAGAAAAAACATTTAGAGTTAGAGGCTTTAACAATACTAATCGGTTAGTAGCAGAGTCTTTAGTTGATATTATTTTAAAACGTTCTTCAGCAGAAGATTATACTCCACCTGAAGGAGTCGTAAAGTTTTTAGGTGATATTCGATATGGTCTTGATCAAGCGACTCAAATGAGTGCACCTTTTGTCGATTGTAAGATAATGCTCGAATTAGAGGGGGGACAGTTTTATATTGACTCAGAAATGACCGTCACTATTGATGGTTCTCCAAAAGCTCCAGAAATAGCTCCTTGTTGCGGTCTAACCGAAACACTTTTGAGATATCCTAATTCAATTGGACAAAAACAATATATCAATTCAGAGGATGTGCCTTATATAGCTCTTCCTGATAATTATGAAGAGCTAGGCATTTTTTTAGGTGATATTGTGGCTGTTATGTATAATGAACAAATTGAGTTTGCTATTTTTGCCAATGTGAGTCGCTGTTCTAATAAACTTGTCAGTGGTTCTATTGCACTTTTGCAATCTTTATTAGGAAATAACGACTTCCAAAGTGATATCAGCACGACCGGAATTACCGAAGATGTTGTCTATATTATTTTTCCTGGGTCTGGAGATAATACTCCTCAATCTCCAGAAGCCATTCGTTATAAAGGACGACTTCTATTGGAGCAACTAGGTGGTCAAATACCTGGGGACGAGCCAGTAACTGAAACTATTCGTCGAGAAGATGGTGATGTCTTTAAACAACTTTCAGGGCAACCTTTAGGAAAGTTAGAGGAAAATATCATCAATCAAACTCTAAGACAGGTTGTGTTCAAAGAACAGAAAACATTACCGGAAAGTCCAACTCCTGAAATCACCTTAGAATCTCTTGCCAATGACATAGACATTTTAGCTAGAACCATCTACGGTGAAGCCAGGGGAGAATCGGATCAAGGTAAAGCAGCAGTCGCTTGGAGTGTGATTAATCGAGTTAATTATGCTCAAGCTCGTGGTGGTTATTGGTGGGGAAATACCATTCGTGATGTCTGTCTCAAACCTTGGCAGTATTCCTGCTGGAATCGCAATAATCCCAATCGTTCTGTGATTCTTAATGTCACCGCTAACAATTCAGTTTTTGCTCGCTGTCTAAAAATTGTTGAGGATGTAATTGCTCGGCGAATTTCTACACCCGTGGATGGTGCTACGCATTATTACGCTGACTATATAAGTCCACCATCATGGGTTCGTTCAGGTACATTTGTAATCAAAATAGGGGTTCACTTGTTTTATAAAAATGTTGCCTGATTGTTTGAGAGAAAATGTGAATTAAAACCATCGAATTTCAACTGTAATTTATTTATGTTTAAGCAGCAACCAATGAAACGTTTCTTTTCCGTAGTAATGAGCATCTTTATAGTTGTTTTCATAACTTTAAACTTATCTTCTGCCAGTGCTTTAGCACAAACTAATAGTAATTTTTCAAATTCGGAAGAAAAGCCAACTCTAGAATCCATTGAAAATCATCTCAACACCATAGAGTTAATTTTGCTCTCAACTCAAGAAGAGCAGCCCGAACCTGAAGAAACCACAGAAATTGTAGAAACAGAAAGCATTCAGCAAGAATCTGGTCATTATAGCCCAGTTTCAGAAGCGGTTAATGTGGGAACGTTGAATCAATTCAAAGCCAGAATTGATAGCTGGTCTGGACTTCCCAATTTCAGTGGCGATGAAGTTACCCGATTACTTTATAACAAGTGTGGTGGTCTTCAAAACTCCGTTCCGCCTTCAAGAGTTTGGAATAATATTGCTCCCACTCTAGCTGTTTTACAAAGGTTACGCACTGATTTAGGTACACCTATACATATGACTAGTGTTTACCGTCATCCTGATTACAATACATGTGTTGGTGGAGTAACTAATTCCTTTCATTCTCTGAGATCTGATAATAAAAGCATGACTGCCATTGATTTTTATGCTAATTCCGGGAATCCACGGGCTTGGACAAAAAAATTGAGAAGTTACCGAGGTCAGACCTTTACTAATCCTGCAACTGAAGGTACTTTTACTTTCGCTGGTGGTATTGGTACATACGGCACTTTTACCCACATCGATACAGGAGGCTATAACAGCGACTTTGGACCTAACAATTTCTAAATAGGTATCTTAAGCTAGGGCTTGCTGAAAAAGTCTCCAGAGCGAATCTAGATGCCATACAGTTTACCTAGTGGTAGTTGTGTTAAACATAAGTAAACAAAGAGAAGCAAATAATGTTTGAAATAAAAGCACTACCGGCACCGCCACCAGATAAAATTCCAGCCAATTTACAGGATGCCTTAAACACAACCTTGACCGATATAGAGAGTATTCAAGAACAGATTCGTCAACTGGAATCTAAGTTGGAAAAGCGAATGGGAGAGGCTCAAATATTTGCCGCTGCCACAGAAACAATATGTGGTCAATTTGATGATAAGCAGCACGTCGAACAGTACGATGGAAGTTTAGGAGTTGCGCGTGAATTTGTTGTCGAGCATGAAAGACCGGTCGGGCAGATCCAATGGTTAACGAATTTTGGTAATTCCTTTGCTATGAGAAAATTGTGCGATCGCGAGACTTTTTGAAGAGTTTGAGGAACGCAGCCCCAAACCCAACTCGGCAGGCAAAAAAGACAAATAATCACGGGGCGTCCTAAATCTTCCCAAAGCTCTATAGCCCTTGGGGAGTGGGTTTCAAGCCTTCGTTGCTTTTGATTCAGTTTCTTCCAATGCCAAAATTTAGTCTAAAGTCCATATTTTAGAGAACTTGTAAAAATTTAAACCCGGAAAAATAAGGTGTGTTTATCGTG
>CAKZMA010000414.1 GCA_937127375.1 uncultured Coleofasciculus sp.
TTTTAATTTACGACAGTGAAACTTTATTTCTGTTTGAAAAAAATGATATCTAGATTTAATACCTTGACTCAGAATATACTTTAGACTTGGTTGGGTAAACATTTGAAATCCACTGGTCATATCAGTCAGTTTTGTTCCTAGGAGTAGGTTAGTTATGAGAGTTCCTCCAAGGCTAATCAAACGACGACTTAGGGGACTTTTTTTTATCATTCCTCCATGACAAAATCGACTTCCAAAAACACAATCAAAACCTTGAAGCATTTTTGAGAAAAATTTTGGTATATCTGAGGGCTGGTGACTAAAGCCAGCATCAATTTCTAAAATCCAATCACATCCAGCATATATTGCTTCTTTGTATCCTCTCACATAAGCATCAACAACACAACGATTCTCTGGTGCCCAAACTACGTTTAATCGGGATTCTGACTCCGCCAAAGTTAGTAAAATGTCTAGAGTATCATCAGTACTAGCACAATCAATAACAGCGAAAAAGGTAACAGAAGCAAATCCTTCACATTGTTTTAAGGTTTCTTTGACAAACGTCGTCGCTAAATCAGCTTCATTCGCCATTGGACAAACTATACCTAAATTAAGTTTTGCAATGCTACTATTCATCAATTTCTTCATCAGCATCTAGTTTGATAAGAGTTAACTTGTTTCAATATCAGTTGTGAACTAATACTTTAATGCTTGTTTTCGGTAACATAGGTATAAATTTAATCCTTAATAATGAGATTATTGTTATCATTATACATGAGAAAAGAGACTAATTTAAGTTCTGTAAAATAAATAGCCATATTGCGTTTGTCTTTTGGAGCAAAAGAAATATTATTCTGGTTCCAATCCTTGTACTTAAAAACAATGTTGTTAATTCCTTTCTTGCCCGTAAACTCGATTAAGTCTTTTTTGACTTTATTTTCTGAAATATTTGAAATATTACGAATCACTTTTCCATTCACTTCAATCAAAACTTCCTGATTATCAATTGGGTTATTAAATCTAAAACTTAATACAATTTTTTGAGAAGTAGAAAGTTTAAAGATTAGTCGAGTCTCTGGGCCAAGACCCCAACGCCATCTATTATTTTGTTGATCTTGTTCAATCTTGCTCAACCCCGTAATAGTTAATCCATATGAGTTTATACTCTCAAGTAAATTAAATTCAACTAAGTCTAACAAAGGTTCAAATTTAAGCTGGGAACCTAATGCTAAATTTACTTGATCCCTTAAAGCTATATTTTTGGGAATAAATTTAACTTTACCAGCCCAGGGTATCTGAGTTTCTATTGTCGGTTGACCAAAACGTTCATAAAAATCTTGCACACATTTTTCAGGCAACAAATCTGTATATAAATTAATTCCAGAAAAGTCATTGACTGCATAAAATTCCGTAAAAAAAGACCATTCATCTGAATTGAAACAGCGAGTTTGACCAGTGGCTTTGAAAATGTCTGGACTATCCGGCAAGAATAATTTGTTCCAGCCCGCATCAAGATAGGGTTTAATTTGGTCAGGATGTAACCGCGCAAAAAACTGACCCATAACCTTTTTTTTATGAAATCTTCTTAGGGAAAAAACAGAGGCATTTTTCCAAAAATATGGGCAAAGTTCTTCAGTCCCTACACCGTTACCTCCCACTATACAAAAGGGCCAATCAAGTACAGCTTCTCCAGGTTGCTGTTTAACCAAGTTCATATAACTAAAAAAATTTTTGTCAAAGGAGTAAGGTTGATAGTTAAATTTAAATGAATAAGCTATATATATTTCAATGCAAGCTAGACAAACTAAGAGAATAGAAATAAAATTTCTTGTCCATTTTTTAAATCTGTAAAATTCAATATGCAAACTCAAAAGACCTAAAATGACTGGGTAAAGAACAGTACAGCGACCTTGTACTCTGTTTAATGTAAACCAAGGAAATAATTTTAAGATGGGGAAGTTAACTGGGTGGTATAAAATACAGGAAATAAAGATTATAACTAAAGGGATAAAAATTATACGCTGTTTACGAGCTTGCCATAAACCTGTAATGCCCAATATTAACAAAAACAAACCGGGACTACCAGCCCCTAACCCTTCTGGTGAATCCTTTAATATTTTATCAAATATAGGTTGTCCTGGGTTAATCCAAGGTAAATAAGGAATCAGCAATCTCACAGGGTGAGCCCACCAAGCACCGTTATTGATTCCAGTAAAATCAAAGCTTTTAGCTTGATGGTAAATTTGAATAACTAAAGGTAAGTATATATAAGACAATAGAAAGATTAATCCGAGTAAGGTTAAATGAACAAGAGGAGATTCTATTAGCTCATGTTTGTAGGTTATGGATTGATGATAAATCTTCTTAAAGAGCCTGGACGGATTATTGTAATGTCTATGCCCTAAAATAAATATAACAAACACAAGGCATATGCTTAGAGACATCAAAGTATAGCTAGCTATATAGGCTAATTCTTGACCTAATGATAAAATACAGAAAACAATTTTCAGTAAAACAAATTTTAGAGAAACATTTTCTTTATATACGATTTTATTGACTAGAATAAAGTCAGTCACCAAACTAAGAATCATCCAGTGAATTATAGAAATGCTGAAATGACCTGGATATTTATGTATGGCATAAAAGTTACCAAAAGAGACTACAATTCCAAACCAACTAGCACGAACGAAACCATAATCTTTCAGTAAAAGAATAAATGATCCTATTGCAGTCACGAGAACTGATGCGAGATAGTAAAACTGTAGCCATGCTCCTAAGCCAAAAAGTTTATAGCAAATTGCATATATAAAATCCCTTTCAAGTGACCAAGGTTGAAAAACTTGATTAACTCCATAGGGATAGAATGATTGATTATTGAGTAAATCTAAATGAGGAAACGGGAATATATGAAAATTTTTACTTAGATAAAATCCCGTATATTCCCAATAATCTAAGTCTCCACCTCCTGATAATGGGACAGAAAAATTTTTAATGACTAAGACTGAAAAAAGAAAGCCAATGATAGTTGTTATAGCAATAAAAGCTGATATTTTTAATCCGTATGCACTTTTATTCATTATTTGCGCCAAATACCCAATATAGATTTACCAAAAGAATTTAGAATAAGTGAATCGAGTTTACGTAAAATTACTATCTTTATGGTTAGATATATAGATTATTTGGGGAAGATAGACTTAAATAATCAAGCTCTATTTTTGACCAAATATAATCGCTTTTAACAAAGTGTTGCCCTTGCAATCCCAACTGGTAACTGACGGAGTTCTTTATCATTTCTACCGCAACGATAAATTCATCCTTATTTTTATACCAAAGTCCCCCTTGCGCCCGCCTACACTGTCCCACTAAAACATCACATTGCCCATTAACTAAAACTGGCTTACCCACAACCCAAGATTCTAACAATACCATGGAAAGACTTTCATAGGGCGATGGCATCACTAAAATATCACAAGCCGCGATCGCATTCCACTTGGTTTGCTCATCCACAAACCCCAAAGCGAGGATATCTGGATGCTGAGGAATCGGCATAGTGGGCTTTCCCAGCAAGACTAACTTTCTGGGTTTTGTTTCCTGCGATCGCAACTCCATGAAATAGCGAAACAACTCCTCGCATCCCTTCGACGGATCAACTCTGCCAATATACAACAAAAATGGCTGGTCAATCTTATACTGTTGCCGAAATGCTGCTGCACTATAAGTATCGGGGGGTTCTACCGCCACTCCCACAATGGGTCCTTCACAGTTAGCATGGGGAAAACGTGCTTGTATCAAATCCCGTTCTTCCGGCGTATTAAAGATAAAACCGCGAGGTTTCTCAAATAACCTATCCCACATACTCAGATATAGCGTCCACTCGTTATGAGCTAAAGGCGCTAAATAAGCTTTTTGAGCAACCCAGGGTAAGATAAAGTAAGTCGTCGCGTATAAATACGTGAAAAAAATAAAGGCATCATAATCACCTTGATACTGTTTGACATAGTTTATCAGATCAGGTGACCAAGGTCCCTGAGCTTGCATCCACGCTTCCTGTTCTTCCAGAGATACAGTTTTGATCTGAGCATAAATTTTATCCGATAATCTATTGAAACTAGCGACATCTCTAGGTTTTGCTACCTCAAAACGCCTAATTTTCACTCCCAAGACGTCTGACACTCCTGGTGAATAGTAATTCTGCCACGTCATATAGTCCAAAGCACAAGTTGTCAGAATTTCTAAATCCCAATACTTAGACATTCTTTGGGCAATTTGAAGACAGAGCGATTCAGCCCCCCCATTAACCTCCAATCCGCAGCGCTGAACAACAAAGGCAACTTTAGGCATTACTCTAGCTGATCGTCAGGATAACTTCGGTATAGAAAAGCAGGCTTTTTGGTTCGGGCTTTTTGCTGGTTAATCGCCCGCACAAAAATATATTGTCCTAAATCGAGTTCTCGATGCTTTAACAAAGATTCTAATTGAGCGCTTGAGCAGTAATGATTGGCATGATTTTCATGGACATCAGCGGTAAATATCGATTCGATTGTAAACCCCATATAATTGAGTAACAAGTGTAACTCATGCTTATTATATTCTCGATTGTGTCTGCCATAATATCCGTAACCCGAATAGGGATCATAAATATTAGCACCAGCAATCATTTTACTAACGTTTTCTAAGCGGCTGACATTGGGCGTTGTCAAGATTAGCACACCATTTGGCTTTAAGACTCGTTTGATTTCCTGGATAACGGCGACAGGGTCTATCACTAAGTGTTCGATGATTTCACAAAATAAAACAACGTCAAATTCTCCATCCTTAAAAGGAAATTGATCACCTTCTATGTTAAAATGAAATGAGTCAAATTCTACTGAGCAATTTTTGCCCGTATGAAGATCTTTGTAGTTAACTTTTTGAACAATGTGATCGGTAACATGAGAACCAAAATAGTTAGCTAAAATTAATTCAAGTTGAGTAAATTCTTTGAGCAGCAGAGTCGTGAAATAAGGATTAGCGCCTAATTCTAAGCACTTACCCGATAAATCCCGGACTAATCCGTAAGTATAGACAAATCGTCGAAAATCTTGCTCGCAGTAATTCGCCATTTCTTGAGGAGGAGCATCAGCGACTAAAACCGACTTTAAATAGTCACGGAGTTCATTTTCGCTCACTCCTTTTGGAAGTGGTAATTCCGGGGTTAAAGGGAAAATACGAGTTGGTGTTCCATTACATTCACTTTTAATTTTATATTTTATTGTTTCGATTGAGCGGATAAGTAGATTCATTAGTTAAATTTTAGGTTGTTTGTAATTTTGCACATAGATCAAGTATCTTTTCATTAACTACAGTCTGTAGAAAACTCTCTCGTCTTTTCTGTTGAGCTTTGAGTACAGTCCTTGTTAATTTCCAATCTTTGACCAGTAGTTTAGCTAAAGCAGCGACTTGAACGAGATCGTCCTTAGAGGTAAACAGAATACCTGCTTCGCCCAATGTTTCAGGGACAGCACTGCTTTTATATGCCAGAACCGGAATATCAAACCATAGTGCTTCAACTAATGGAACACCAAACCCCTCGTGTTCACTCATTGACCAGAATAGATGTGCTGTACGGTAAAAGGCAAGTAATTGACTCTCACTCACAAGTCCTGACACTACAACATAATCCTTTAAACCGAGTTCTTGTATCCTATCCAGGAGGTAACAGTAATACGGATCATTCCCATCTCCCCATCCAGCCAGAATTAACCTTGCCTCTTGATCCATCGTCAGGTAATGGTAAAATGACTCTACCAGATGAACCTGGCATTTATTTGGGGCAATACGACCGACAAAAAGTAAATTGGATTTGCCATCCTGTAATTGCTCCATCAAGGTAGCATCGGCAGGCATATCCCATTTACTGGGGTCTACAATTATAGGCAAAACCCCTGGCTGATGAAACCCAACGGCTGCGAGTTCCGCCGCATTATAAGTAGAAACCCCTACAGATAAGGGAAAGTGTTGAGCCAATTGTTTCAATTCAGCACGCCCCTTTTCCAGCAGTTGTGCAAATTCGGGTTTGTAGGGGCGAAAAAATTCGGCTGGTGTGATATTATGATAGATTAAACACTTAGAACCCGGATGAGCGATCGCATAGTTGGTGAGTTCTGAACCAATCGAATGGTGGTAGATGATTCCAGCTTGCTCACTAATGTCATTTGGCTTGAATAATTTGGCTTCATGGGCAACTCGCTCATCGATATAGCGGACAAAAATATCAGATTGATAGCCGCAGCGACGGAGATAATCTCGAATGGCTAGTGCTTGATTTGAGATGGCATCACCATAAGCTAAATTTGGCAGAAGTTGATGGATTTCCTGGAGATTTTCGCGTCTTGTTGGCTGTAGAAGCGGTTTGACTGGCTTATACTGTTCACGGCAGATAGCAGAGTTTTTGTCAGGGTTGGCGGAATCCTTCACAACCTTCGAGGACAAGCTCCATATAGGGAAGCATCTGGTGAGATTCTTCACTCTGCTATCGCTGCGTTCAGAATGACAGACTTTAACTGAGTGAGATAATCCAAGAGCAATTTCATACCGTTCAATCACTTTATCCCATACCGCGTGGTCTTTTGCATAAGCTTGACCCCTCGTTCCGTATGTTAACAGTTCCTTTGCTCCCATCTGATCAATTTTGGCAAATAATTCCGCCCATTCTACCTCACTCCCGGCTAACCAACCCCCTTGACTGGTTTCAACTACTATCGCTGTTGCTAAACAGTCTCGATTCGCCGCCACAGGTTTCCCGTAAAACCAG
>CAKZMA010000415.1 GCA_937127375.1 uncultured Coleofasciculus sp.
ACTTTAGTGCCTCAAAGCGCTAAAGCGCTCACTACAAGCTATTTGTACGTAGTTGGTACTTTAGTGCCTCAAAGCGCTAAAGCGCTCACTACAAGCTATTTGTACGTAGTTGGTACTTTAGTGCCTCAAAGCGCTAAAGCGCTCACTACAAGCTATTTGTACGTAGTTGGTACTTTAGTGCCTCAAAGCGCTAAAGCGCTTACTACAAGCTATTTGTACGTAGTTGGCACTTTAGTGCCTCAAAGCGCTAAAGCGCTCACTACAAGCTATTTGTACGTAGTTGGCACTTTAGTGCCTAGAAGCGCTAAAGCGCTCACTACAAGCTATTTGTACGTAGTCGGCACTTTAGTGCCTCAAAGCGCTAAAGCGCTTACTACATACTAATTGCTCTTCGTCGGGCGGAAGGGATTTAAGAAATTAATTAAACTATACAGTTCTCTCGACTGAACCCATAACCGCCCTTCTCCATTAAACCGACAAACCAATCCTTCACCTCCCAAAATTCCCGTTCTTAATCCACGAAACGATAAACCGCCCAGCATTTCTACGTTATAATTCAACGTATCTTCAAATGCCACAATGTAACTGGTATCCACCACATAATCCCCAGCCACGGGAATTTCCACAATTGCGCCATAAGAACTAAACCAAATATCCCCTATCCCAGTTGCCCGAATTAAAAACAAGGACTCGCCACTAAAGAAGCCTTTAAACCCTTGAAACTTAGTATCTATTTCTACCGTAGGACTAGCGGCGACAAATCCAGAGGATTGAATCATTAAGGCATTCCCTTGCAAGTAATAATGACAAATATCTCCGGGGACTCCAGGCGAAACATACAACTCTCCTGATTTGCCTTCAGCGGTAAACTCACTGATGAAAAAGGACTCACCACTTACCATTCGCCCCAGTCCTTTCATCAAGCCACCCTTAGCCCTAGACTTCATCTTAATACAGGTATCCATAGCCGCCATGGCACCGGATTCAACTAAAACCGTTTCATTAGTTTTCAAGTGAATCACCAAAGACGCATAAGACGGTGAATGCTCTATTTTATAAGAAATTCGCTGACTCATGATGATTTATCCTTTATTTATTTTTCCCACCATTTAAGTCCACTTCCTAGGAAGGGACGAAACTCAACCTAAAGCCGCTCATTGCGGCGGTAGTTTAGAACCAACCTGAGAACCAAACGCACCAGGATTGTGAGTTTGGCAATAGACATTTCCTTGTCCTTTAAATCGACAAACCAGCCCTTCTCCGCCCAAAAAGGCACTTAGCCAACTCGATCCGGCTTTGGTAATATCAAAATTCAGACTTTTTTCAAAGGCGACAATATGACCCGTGTCCACAATATATTCCCCATTGACAGGTATTTTATAAATTCCGCCAAATGAGGTTAACAAGACAACCCCATAACCGCTAAGACTCAACCAAAAAATGGATTCACCCGAAAACAGAGATTTAAACCCTTGAAAGCCGAGATCAATATCAACTCCTGACTCACTCGCTAGATAGGATGTCGCCTGAACTACTAACTCTTGACCCTTCATTTCATAGGTTAGGAGATCACCCATAAGTTTAGGCGCGAGAAACACTTCACCCCCTGATATCGGTGAACGGAACACACTTAAAAATAGCGATTCCCCCGCCACCATCCGTTTGAGTCCGCCCAAAATACCGCCACCCTTCCCCTGGCGCAATGTGGTACTGGCATTAATGGAACCATTCATGGCAATCATACAGCCAGCTTGCGCCACTAACTCTTCATTAGCGTCCAGAACAACACGCGCGATCGCACTATCGGGTTGATGCAACAGTTCAATATTCATTATGAAAAAATTTGGAGTGTTATATTAACGCAATTTTGGTTGTAAATAGCTGACTAAACCACTAATACTGCGAGACTGGAGGTAAATTTCTCCTGTACCCGTGAGTCGATTAATGAATCCTTCACCAGAAGTCATTGAACCCAATAAACCCCCGGCTAAACCAACATTCATCTTAATTGTTGGTTCATAGGCGACTAAATGACCCGTATCGACAACAAAGTCACCATTAACCCGCTTTTTCGTCAATCCACCATAAGCACCAAAAAATACCTTACCCTGACCCCTAACTTGGAGTTTGAACAATCCTTCTCCAGAAAACCAACTCTTCACACCCGCCCACCGCACCCCCAGTTTGACGCCAGGGGTATGGCAAATATAAGCACCGGGTTGAAAACAGAGGGAATTTTCGCGCAAGTCCACACCAACAATGTCGCCAATGGTGGACTGGGTAAGAACCAGAGTTAAGGGTTGTTGCGTTTTATTATGAAATGTATTAACAAATAATGATTCTCCGCCAAAGAACTTTTTGAGTAAGCCTGGGATAAAGCCACCCGAAAACTCCGTCTTCACGGTGAGTTTACCATCCATACTGGTCATCGCACCTGCTTCTGCCGTGATTCTGTCACCGGGATTGAGTGTCAGGAAAATAGCGGCAAAGGCTGGCTTGTAGCGAATTTCATAGTCCACTGCCAAATCTCCTACAACATAGAGATATTATTCAGTTTGACAGTTATGGTGCCAATGTCCAGATTTCTTAAAAAAAATAAACCCTGGTTAAAAAAATATAATCAGGCAGAGGGCAGAAGGTTCCACAGAAAAAGTACCCAAGGGATAAAGAGGGTAACAAAAGCGGACTTGGTATCCTCCCTGACGAAGACGGAGGATATCCGTTAAACCTTTGACCAAAAGGTAATTGGGGAAACGCTACTGACAGGCGTATAAATTAACGAGACTGGCGTTTGCACGGGTGTGGGTTCTTGAGGGATGGCTGTAGGTTTGAACAAGAACCAAGCCGCAATTAAACCTAACACACCAACGATGGCGATGATTGCACCGATTAAAATCATGGGTGACTTCTGGCGTCCTGATCCAGTGATTTGGCGCTGTAATCCCAGTAAATCCAGCCATTCCTGTATGGTTTGAGGGCGTTCATCAACCTGTAATGCCATCCCAATCAGAATCACTTCATTAGTGCGATCGCTAATTTGTTCGTTAATCTGTTTTGGTGGAATTAATCGCGCTTTCGACATACAGCGATCCATTGCCTTGGGCGGAATTTCTCCTGTGACTAAAAAGTATAGCGTTGCCGCTAATGAATAAACATCCGTATAAGCTCCTAGGGGAGTCTCTACATCATAAAGCTCTAGGGCATCAAACCCATCGGCTGTAAGGGTATCAACTGTTGTTGACGCATCCTCACATCCTCGCGCTAACCCAAAATCAATTAACACGGCTTCTTGTTTATCGGTTCGTAATCGAATATTACTGGGTTTGACATCTCGATGGATTAACCCCGCCTCGTGAATCACTTTCAGCGCTTCGCCAATTTGTTGAATATAAAGCAGCGCTTCTGACTCGGGTAAACCCTTTTGGGCGTGGCTGGCTAAATCGACACCATCCAGATACTCCATGACAATGCCAACCTGATGTCCTTCCACCAATGGTTCTATAACTTGCACCAGATGAGGATGTCGGCATTTTACTAGCTTTACCGCTTCGCACAAAAAGGTTTCCTGAATTTGATCGACTTCCGGTTGGTTGAAGTCGTGGATTAGCTGATCACTCAGGGTTTTGACCACCCATTGATTTTTCTTGCGATCGCTCGCCAGATAGGTGACACTAAATTGTCCGCGTTTTAATTCTTTTTCCAGAATATAGTTGTTGCCGTGCAACTTCTGTCCAGAAGACCAAGTCATTGCTCAAAATTGGTGAAACATATCATTGATTTTGGCATAGTCTGAAGAGAATGTGCTATCCGCTAAATTTTACAATAACTGAGGGGATCGACGGGCGGCAATATGACTCATTAATTTATTACTCGGAGAATAATCCCCCTATTTTGTTTTGAGATTGGCAGCGCGATCGCTCTTGTCCCAATCGTCCTAGTTTGACCGACTCACCCTCGCTTATTTAACCACATATAAACGCAATTTTTTTTCGGGCTTCGACATCAAATTTTAATCCCAATTCCATGTCACTGCTTGTCTGTACTGACTCCTGATCAGTATCATCAACCTGAATACTTTTAATCGTTGCCAATTGACAGTAGGCTTCGCCCATCAGAAAAACACTTGTTCCAACTGATAAATTTGTTTCCTCTACCTTGGCGACTGCCGCTTTTGATTTCTTAAACCACTCCGTAATTTGACCAATTTCTTGAGCCTGACCTGTTGATGTTTGCTGTTCAATAATTTGATAAGTCACCAACTCAGCTAGCGCTTGACACAAAACTTCAACAAAATCACATAATTCTAGCAGGGCATTTGAACTTAATATAGTATCGATAAAAGCACCGTGGGCTGCATCATTTCTATAGTCAATCAGTTCATTGAGTTCTCCCTCTGCTGTATTTTCACTTCCTCGAACTTCTTCAACAAAATATTTAATTTTTCTATGTTTTTCAACCCAAGCCCAAGCATTTAGAATACCAGCATCAGCGAATAATTTTTCTAAGGTGTCTTTGCGTAAGTTCTGCTCATGCAGTAGAAATGCATCCGGCAGGAGTTCATACTTTTCTCCAGTACCACTAGCTCCATAAAATAATCCTCTAATAACCTCTTCAACAGAAAGATGTCCAAATCTATTCTTTGTTATATCCAACAGTAACCGAGCTACACCTATTCGATGTGTATTACAAATTCTATCTCCCAAATCTGCATAAACTGGAAATAAATCTGGCAGAAGTTGTATCCATTCTCGAATTAAGTCTTCAACAAAACGTTCATAAATAGCGTATAACCGTGTTACTACAGCACAGTGATCGTAAATTCGCCAATCCTTTGGTTCGGGAGCATCCTGTGTTAGTTGGTCAATGATAGAGTCTGCTTGCGTTCCCCATTCTTGTGTGATTATACTCTTATCTCCAAAAGCAGCTCTTATAAGTTTTTCGTTAACTTTAATAATAGAACGGACAGTAGAAATATTTCTCTGTATTGTCTTCAGAAGCTCCTGAAAAATCATGACTTACTCGTTGATGACTTGAGCAAGCATATCATCGAATAGTCCGAGTCGTTTCTGAATATCCGCTTTCGTTTTTCCTCCACCTGTTAAAAGTCTATTTTTGTCTTCTTCAAAGAGTTTTTTGGTTGCTTCAATTACTTTTTGTTTCCGAGCAATTAAAATATTCTCACTATCTAAATGATTGCTAAACCCTACCATGACTGCTTCGTAATAAGTTTTATATGCCTGATCTTTAAAATTAATGTTTCTTGGTTCAAAGGGTTTAGGATTAAATAAATCTTCTCCATATATTCGATAGACAATATTGATTGTTTTCAAGAATATTTTACTTAATACAGCAATATCTTTTCCAGAAAAACTCAAACTTTTAATCATATATTTGTCCAGAAACTCTTCTAGTTTTCCATGGAATTTATGAGCGTGTCTCAGGGCAAAAAAACGAAGAACAAGTTCCACATCTTCCATTTTTTTATATAAACTATTTTTCGACTTTGCGTCATGGTCGTTAATAGGGATTCCCCAAGCTTTTGCAAATATGGGATTTTGAGCTAGTTCAAGTAATAGTTTGTTAAAATCTCCGTAATATAAGCAGTTTCGCACCTCTTGGCGACTTAGATCTACTCCTCCGGTATTCAGGCGTTCAAAGGCAAGCTGTTTTAAATAAAGTGCTTCTTCCTGATTAGGTGCTGACTCTGTGATCAGCACTATAGAAGAAATAGAGCGACGATCAATCCCTGCCTTAATTTTTTTGGGAAGTTGATTATAAGTGCGTCCTTCCAGTTCGGGCCAAAGTTCTAAATCTGTCAATTCTAGTTTGTTGTCGTAAAAATCTTGAATGGTAGTGATTCTCTGTTGACCATCCATGACTTCATAAGAGTTATATTCCTTTTCATACAGAATAATGGGCGGAACAGGAATGTTGATCAGAAATGACTCAATTAGGCGCGATTGCATTTTTTTATTCCAACGAGGTCTACGTTGGAAAAATGGTCTAATCTCCATATAGCCAGGTTTTTTGAGCGCATCGGCAAAACTGGGCAGCTTCTCACGATTCATTTCTGTGAGTATTCTTTTTTCTCGTTTCTCATACTTGGCATTAATCTCATCATCAGACATTTTCTTGGGATCTTTCTCTGGGGGAGTTTCCCACATTGTTTTTTCGGCTGGCGCAAGTGGCATTAGCGATAGACTCCAAAATGGCGTTTATTATCAATTATAGAGATACTGAAGACTAGGGGGCTGCAATGTCCAGTGCCAAGCTAGTGGTGGTGTGTTAGCGGAGCGTAACTTCTAAGGTTAAATCTTAGTTAATTTTCATAACCCACAACTCAACTAAATATGCCACTCGGCTAACTCTTCCAAGGTAAGGTTTAGCAAGTCACACAATATTTTCATTTGTGCAGGATATAGCTTAGGAATGTGCCTGCCAGCTTCCCAGTTTTGCACCGTTGTTATCGTTACATCTAATTCATGAGCCAGTTGCCGTTGTGTTAAATTTAACGATTCTCGTCGTTGTTTTAGCTTTTCTCCCAAATTAGCCATTTTTAAGCGATCGCGTCTTACCTTTACCGACATCCCTTTCCCAATCAGTCACCCACGTTTACTGTCTGACTCTTGGGCATCATTAAAACTAGGAAGTTCCTCTAAAGGACATTGCAAGATGCTACATAAAGCCTGTGTCTGACGAATCGTGAGTCGAGGTTCAAATCTGCCAGCTTCCCAGTTGCTGACAGTTTGATCCGTGACGCCTACCGCATCCGCTA
>CAKZMA010000416.1 GCA_937127375.1 uncultured Coleofasciculus sp.
ATGCGATTGGAGGGTTCTAATACACGGTTTAAACCCCAGCCAATCGCCACAGCACTCAGGAGTAAGCCGCCAGCAATTAAGCCGCCGAAGCGCCGAGAGGGTTGTTCCTCCTCTGCTTGCAGGGGTTTTCTGCGGATAGGAACGGTTGGCGGAACGGCTGGCTTACGGGTAGATGAGACAGGTTCGCTAGAACTAGAAAGGGATAATGTGGGTGTCGCGATCGTTGTCGGATGGGCGTTTAAGGCGTCCAGCATTTCCTTCGCATCCGCAAAGCGATCGCGCGGATGGAAGCGAATCCCCTGATCAATCACCGTAGCTAAATGGGAGTGACAATTGGGCGCATCCCGACGCCATAAAATTTCGCCCGTGCGGGTATCGGTTTCGAGAGTTTGCGGTAATTTACCCGTGAGCAAAAATACCGCAATTAAGCCCAAACTATACAGATCACTAGCATAGCGAGGACGTCCTGCCGCTTGTTCGGCTGCCATAAACCCCGGTGTGCCAATGACTATTGATGGGGTGGCGTTAGCTTGGGAATGGACAACCGTTTTAATTGCTTCTTTCACCGCACCAAAGTCAATCAGCACAGGTAATCCGTCTCGCCGCCTGACAATCACATTATCCGGTTTAAGATCCCGGTGAACAATGTGACAACTGTGGACGTAATCCAGTACAGGCAACAGACTCAACAAAATTGCTTTGACTTGACCATCATTCAGCCGACCTTCCCGGTCTACAATTTGAGTCAGGGTATCCCCTTCAATCCATTCCTGAACCAAGTAAAATTGTCCAGACTCGGAAAAATAAGCAAATAATCGGGGAATTTGGTGATTACTTTCACCTAACTCTTCTAAAACCGCTGCTTCCCGCTGAAATCGCTCTTTTACTTGCTGATAGGTTTGGGGATCATGAGTCATGGGTTTAAGCTGCTTAATCACACACTTACGTCCCGACGGCATATAAGTATCTTCAGCGAGAAAGGTATTTCCAAACCCACCTGCCCCCAGCGTCTGGAGGATGCGATAGCGATTATTGAGCAGCGTTGGCGTCATGAGCGATTTAGGCAAGCTGTTTATGAATGATGAATTAGGAGTTATGCAGTATGAATTAAGCTAAGATTATAGTCTGGCAAACTGTATCCGACAAGGCTAGCAAAAGACTATATTTAGCAGTTGCTCTGGCGTTGAGATTAGGGAACAGGGAACAGTAAGGCTTTGAAGCTTGTTTACATGACTTAATCTAGTTAAGTTTATTTCCACCAACCTACTTAGTGGCGAAAAAAGTAAATAAGCATGACCTCGAATGTCGTGAAGGGTCAATCGTAGGGGCGGGTTTAGGTACTAAGGCTAGCTGATTACCACAACCTGATCAACAAAACCCGCCCTGATTCACAGTGAAGAGATACTCCTTACAAGAGCCGAGAACGGAAACTAGACAACCCACGCCAAATTTACAGGTCTATTTTGGCTTAAATGTTGTTATTTTAAATCCAGTAATCCCTGCTCTTTTAACTTAGGATTAAAGCGAATCTCAGTTTGCACACCACGGGCATTTAATTGTTCGACTATTTCCGCTTCAACTCGCCGTGCTATTTTCTTTAACAGCTTAATTTTTCCTAATTCTTCACTCTTGTTATAGGTTGATTTATCCTCATCTGTCATCGTCTTTTTCGCATCAATCGGCTGATTCCAAATCGCTTCAACTTGACCATTCCCTGGCGGAATGTCTCCATTTTCTTCAATCCAAGCCTTGCGGATTGTTTCCAAGCGAGTGCGATTGGGGCGCTCAATGGTTTCCGCTTTCAACCAATAGCAGGATTGAGGCTGACGAACTAGGTGTTGTTTGAGGCTGACATAAATATCACGAGAATAGTTGACCAGTTGCAGACTTTTATCCGCGTCAAAAATGGCATAGACGCCGATTTTACCGGATAAGGATTCTGGGAGATTACCCCCTTCATCCAGATAAGGGATATAGTCTAAGTCAGAGAGAGCGGGAATTGGCGTTTCAGAACTCATCAGCAATAATTAGACAACTTTTCGATAAATCGCGCAGAGGCGGCTGGGGTTAAAGATTTTGGCTTTGAACATGAAGTTGGGAGGGACGTTTATAATTGCATAATCGTCAGATTCGTGATACTGTTCAAACTCCCGTGGCATCCCTTTAGGAGTCCCTTCGCTGTAGGGGACAGGTTGAAACAGTAACTCGGTGAATTCCAAATCTTGACAGTGCAGTTGTCCCGCGACTTGCTGGCGGAATGATTCACCGTTCAACAAGCTAAATAAATAGGTCTGGGCGTCTGGTTCAAGGACAAAGCTGCCATCAAAATTGTTAACAATTTTTAATTGAGCCATGGTTGGGCAGAATCGTGAGCAAGTTGACGACTGGGATGATTATACCCCAGATGTTGCACGATTATTTTCTATCACCGACAGCTTCTTCAATGATTACGCCACTGGAAACGCTACGAACCAGCTCTTGCTGTTCTTGCTTCTAAGGATTATATCGGTTTTCTATGATTGCGATTAACAACCACACTTGGTTAATTCAAACCTGAGCAATAAGGAGACAAAATGATCGCGAGTGACTACGACTGGAAACTCACTATCATTGAACGGAATTTATCTCAATCGAATTGGATAAATCTTTTACCTGAAGCCCAAGAACGAATTTTAGAAGAAGCCGATGAGTTGCTAAACGTTTTACCTTTTCCCCATAAACAACGATTAAAAACGTATTTAGAACGGATTCTAGATTGCACAGAGTTGAAAGAATTGGTTATGAACTAGCATGGCTTGTGCAGACTCTCTAAGGGGTTCAAAATTTTGTCGGCTGGGTTGAGGTATCAAACCCCGCAACACCCAACAGCGATCGCATGGTGTTGGGTAACGCTTACGCTCTACCCAACCTACAACTGAAACCCTTACCCAGTATCGTTTCCAGTATTTATCTGGGAAATTGAAAAGAGCGGTTTCCGCTGCTTGTAGAGACGTTGCATGCAACGTCTCTACAATAGTGCCGAACGTCCTAATCGATGTGTCTATTGCTATAACTAAACCCGCCCCGACTCAGACGAGTAGGAGAGTATGTTAATGATGATCCCGTACCTGTAATGTTCGCAATCGATTTAAGGCGGCGGCTAACTCAAATCGCCGGAATAATACTAAGTCTCCTTCTGGCAAATTTCCCAGCAAATCTAATCCCTGAGATTCAAGATCTGCCATCATCCGATTTAGCACTTCGGTAACTGTAGTTCGCCCATTAATATAGTGCCGTTTGGCATAAACAATCGCTTCAGCAATTGCCCGTAATTGCCCTTTCTCCACAATCTGTTCAACGGCGGCTAAATCAATTTCCTCTTTGCCAAAAACAACTTCATCCACATCGCGCACCTTCAGCTTAACGTCTCGTGAACCGCGACTAGGATCAATGCTTTCGGGTAAGGGAATACGCGGCGCAATCTCGCCAAACTCTTTTCCGCCTTCAGGAATCCGTTCTGTTTGATACTGTTTCGCGATCGCACGGGCTTTTTCGGTAACATCGTAGGGTTGGAAGTTCTCCATGGCGATGACGGTATCGGCGACATCAAAGTAATCACCGCTACCCCCCATGACTACAATCGTGGATACTCCATAATCGGTGTAGAGTTGGCGTATCTTATCGATAAACGGCGTAATCGGTTCCTTGTCTTTGGCAATCAACTGCTGCATCCGATGATCGCGAATCATAAAGTTTGTCGCCGCCGTATCCTCATCCACGAGTAATAACTGGGTATTGGCTTCTAACGCTTCAATAATATTCGCCGCCTGGGAGGTACTTCCACTCGCATTGGCGGTGGAAAATTGACGAGTAGACCGACCTTGAGGTAATTGGTTAATAAACGGCGAAATATCCACACTGGCAATACTACGCCCATCTTCTGCCCGAATTTTTACGGCTGAGGCTTGAGTCACCACCAATTCCCGTCCATCCCCAGGAATGTGATTATAGACCCCCACCTCGAGCGATCGCAAGACGGTAGACTTGCCATGATAGCCACCGCCGACAATCAGGGTAATTCCCGCTGGAATCCCCATCCCTGTTACCTCACCCCGATTGGGACAATTAAAGGTTTCCCGCAAGGTTTCTGGGGATTGGAAGGATAACGCATTCTCCTCTAATGGGCGATCATCCACGCCACTGCGTCGGGGTAGAATGGCATCATCAGCAATAAATGCCACTAAATCCCGTTCAGCTAACTGTTGACGCAACCAGTCTGCATCTTCGATGGTTTCAACGTGCTGTTTAATCTCTACCGCATCTAGAGAGTCGTACTTCAGCGCTTGATCAACAATCTCTGGAATATCCTCACACAACATTTCCGCCGCCTGACGTCCAGAGATACGTCGTCCCCGTGCAGGTAAACCGACGACAAAGCGCACTTCTACAAGTTCATCATTGACAAAAGCCGCCGTGCGTTCCATTACTGATTCTCCCACAGACATAATCGCAATCCGCCCACTATTCCCGGTTCCCCGATGGGAACTAAACTCTCGCGCCACTAAATCAAACTGGCGTGTCAGGTAATCCCGTAAGGCGATTTCTCGACTACGACTTTGGTAAAGGGTTTTGGGAAAATCCGCCACAGTTTGGGACAGTTGCACCCGAACATGACTGGGACTGGCAAAGGGATCACCTTGGACGCGATCGACAATTAAGGTGAAATCCGAAAAGTGATAGCGTCCCTTGATATCCTTATAGGCTTTGTAGCTCTTGTCGTCAAGTTGGAGTAGGAGTTGGCGTAGTTTCTCGCGATTACTCATAACGTGGTCATAAAGTGGCTAATGGCTGCTTTCACACTACTACCAGATCCCCGACTTCTTCACGATTATCAAATAGGGATATGCTAAAGTGACAAAAAATGTTTCCTTCTGTGATATCATGCCCCTTTCGACCTTCTCTAAAATCATCTACCCCGAAAGTGACGGTCAACCCTTGGCAGACAATACAATTCAATTCCGCTTAATTGTCACCATTCAAGGTGGAATTGATGCCCTGTTTATCGATAACCCTAATGTCTTCGTTGCTGGAGATTTATTCTGGTATCCAGTGGAAGGTGAACCGTGGATTAGACAAGCGCCTGATGTCATGGTTGTCATCGGACGTCCCAAGGGTGATCGACGTTCCTATAAACAGTGGGAAGAAGACAATATTCCGCCCCAAGTGGTTTTCGAGATTGCCTCTCACAGTAACACTAAGGCAGAATTAGAGGAAACCAAGCGTTATTTTTACGAACGTTATGGTGTCGAAGAATATTACCTGTTTGATCCTCAGCCGGGAATCCTCAAAGGATGGCAACGGGATCAACAAATATTACAGCCAATTCCGAGAATGTCAGGTTGGATTAGTCCCCGTCTGGGCATTCGATTTGAATTGGAACAAGGAAATTTACAGCTATACCATCCGGATGGGGAGCGATTTGCTTCGTTTGTGGAAATTATTGAACAGCGGAAGCTAGAGAAACGGGCAAGAGAACAAACTGAACGGGAAAAAATACAAGAAAAACAGGCACGAGAACAAGCGGAGTTGGCGCAACAAAATGCGATTCCCAAGTTATTGGCAATGGGTTTAACTATAGAACAAATTGCCGAAGCGTTATCGTTATCGGTGGAAACTGTACGGGCTATCGCTGAAAGATAAGCTTAATGGTTAGCGCAACATAGAATGTTTAGGGCAAGCGCGATCGCACAGTTGCTCCAGATTCCTGATCAACCTTGCTACTTGTACATTCTGAGGATACAGAAAGAGTGCCTCATTTTGTCGGGTGGGGAAATTCTGATAATTTCAGGTTATAGCCACCAGTATGGCAATCTTGTACTAGACTGGTGGTATAGCCGGAAACCAATACATATATATTAATGATCCCAGGATTCATCAAACATCAAATCACGAACATTTTTTAACACAAAACTTCCATTCTCTTTGCTTAATTCACCCAAACAGATTATTGGACAACGTTCTTGATACGCTTTAACCGCTAAAATATAGTCATAACCTGTTAACTTAGTCTTAATTTTTCGCAGTTTATCTCCAACAACACCCAGCAACGTTACCTGACCACTTAAGGTGTCAGAATTCGGCGTGTTAATGTGCATCACCACTCCCTGAAGTGTAATCGTTTGTCCACCAGAAAGCAGTTCACTCAAAATCTCAACTTGAGAACGACTCTCGACAACGGCTAACGTTTCAATCGCCTCACCAATCCGAGTCACATAATCCCCTAAATTGGTTGTTAGAGGCAACAAAATCTCAAATTCCCCCCGCTGCTCATCCTGCTTGAGCCAAATCATGGCATTATCTAAAAATGGACGGTCTTCATACCAGCCATGAGCTTTTAAATACACCTGAAGCTGTTTAGGTTCTAGGCTTTTTAAACATTCAACATCCCGCACCGTTACATTCATAGTAAAACACCTTGACTAAGACGCTGCATCATAGACTGAAGCGCTGACACGGTAAATTGATGGCTTCTAGGTAGGGAAACCGTTACCGTCGCTGTATTTTTGGTATCAGGCATTCCTCGGAGTGATATCCAATAGGCACAATATCTCATACAGAGTTCTTCCTCAGAGTGTTGTAACCAGTCGGTCAGATTTTCAGGAAGCACAAGGACAACTAAAATTCTAGGTATGACAAAATCAGGCAATCTTAAATCATTATAGTTCTTAATCTTAAGCGGGTAACGCAACTGGTTATCATCAAGAACGTCTCTAGAGGTAGATTTTAACTGCAATTCCA
>CAKZMA010000417.1 GCA_937127375.1 uncultured Coleofasciculus sp.
CATAAGGGGGATCATAAAGGAAGAGGGGGATCATAAGGGAAGAGGGGGATCATAAGGGAAGAGGGGGATCTAAAAGGAAAGGGGGCTGGGGGGTTAGGTTTGATATCGATTTTTCTAGATGGCGTGAAAAGTCAGACAGAGAATAGGTGATGCGATCGCGGTATTAGTCTCTTCTGCCTTTTACTTTTCCTTGAACAGCGAGTTAAACTGGGCTTTAAGCGATGGCATATCGGCGATTCGTGACACCAGTACACTGGCGTTCCCGGCATCCTCTAGACGATCTTTCCAATAGCGAATCCGATCCGGGTGATTCATCCAGAATTGAATCACGGTATCCACCGCTCTATCCATATTCCATCCCTTCTGAGTGGGAACGGTTTCAACCGATTCTAAGAAGGCATCCAAGGTACATTGATAGGTTCCCAAATATTCAACGCCTGGGGGAGTTGCTTTTTCACCGATCCGCTGTTGATGATTAAAAAAGTCCAGGATAGGCGAAACGCCAAGGATATCAAATGTATAGTTCATGGAATTTAGTCTCTACGTTTACAACCGTTATCCCCAATTTTAATCAAATAAATTGCTTCTAGATTATCATTGTGAACAGTTTTATGAAATTTTTATTTAACAGTCGAGGGTAAGTTAAAGTAAGTCGTCAAATTAGCACTCTATGCCATTGAGTGCTAAAAAAAACCAGAACAAATTCGGTAGTTTAGCAACAAATAAAAGAGCCAATGAGCAGCAAAACCTTAACGATTCAAGCGATGGTGCTATCAAACATCGCCGCTTTGGAAGTGCGTCAAGTACAGCATCCACAAGCTAAACGGAAGCCCCGACCCTACGAGGGGAGGGCTAGGGAGAGGTCTTTCCCCTAGTTAATTAACCAACAGGATCATATATTAGGCGTATGCATCTCCTATCATTACGTTTGCCGCCAATGAGCCATAACAGATGACAAATGACAAATGACAAATGACAAATGACGAATGACCAATAACTAAAATGAACATACTCCTGGCGGGTCACTATCAAATCATCCAATACTTAGGCGGTGGCGGTTTCGGTCAAACGTTTCTGGCTAAAGATAGCCACTTACCAGGGAATCCGTTGTGTGTGGTTAAGCAACTCAAACCTCAGCTAAACCAGGCGCCAGCCCTGGAAACGGCAAAACGCTTATTTGAGCGGGAAGCGCAAACCCTGTATCGCTTGGGAACCCACGACCAAATCCCCCGATTGCTGGCGCACTTTGAGCAAGATGAGGAGTTTTACTTGGTGCAGGAGTTTGTCGAGGGTCAACCCCTGAACCAAGAATTGGCTCTGGGTCAAAAAATCACTGAATCAGAAGCGATCGCACTCCTGAATGATATCTTACAGGTACTAGCCTTTGTTCACCAAGAGCAGGTAATTCACCGCGACATTAAACCCGCCAACTTGATCCGCCGCCTTCGCGATCGCAAAATTGTGTTGATTGATTTTGGTGTGGTTAAAGCCGTTAGTACGCCCGCCTCTAACCTTTATAGCGCAACCAGTATCACTGTAGCCGTGGGTTCTCCCGGTTATATGCCTAGCGAACAACAAGCCGGTCAACCTTATTTTAG
Source organism: uncultured Coleofasciculus sp. (assembly GCA_937127375.1). Taxonomy (GTDB): domain Bacteria; phylum Cyanobacteriota; class Cyanobacteriia; order Cyanobacteriales; family Coleofasciculaceae; genus Coleofasciculus. Next base: position 1,599 of record CAKZMA010000417.1, read on the forward strand.
TAGTGACATCTACGCGGTGGGGATGGTGGTGTTGCAAGCCTTAACCGGATTAAGTCCCACCAGTAAGCAAACCTCTCAGAGACTCCCTCGTGATCAGTATGGAGAATTTTCTTGCACCTTATTGCGCGATCGCATGACGATTCATCCCGGTTTAGCCGCTATTCTAGATAAGATGGTGCGCTATGACTATCGACAGCGATATCGAGACGCCAGTGAAGCCCTGCAAGCCCTAGACCAATTCCGCCAAGATACCCAAGGCGATGAACCCATTACTCATCCGCAAACCCTGGTTGTCCCCACCACTCATCCTCAATCACCCATCACTGATCACCAAACCCCCACATTACCCCTTTCCTCACCTCAGACGCTAGATGAACCCGAAGGACAGGTGAGTCTGAATTCGAGCTTTTACGTCGAGCGTCCTCCCGTAGAATCAGACTGTTATGATGCTATTCTCAAACCCGGTGCTTTAATTCGGGTAAAAGCGCCGCGACAAATGGGCAAAAGTTCATTACTCTCACGGATTCTCAACTATGCCAGTCAGCAAGGCTATCGCACCGTTTGCCTGAATTTTCAATCGGCTGATGCAGAGCTTCTCACCAGTTTAGATCAATTTTTACAATGGTTTTGTGCCAGCGTGAGCTGGAATTTAGGCTTAGACGAGCGATTAGACACCTATTGGCGAGGAATTTTAGGCAGTAAGAATAAATGTACCGATTATTTTCAACGCTATTTATTATCGGAAACCACTCGTCCTTTAGTATTGGGATTAGATGAAGTGGATCAAATCTTCCAATATCCAGACATCGCCACAGACTTTTTTGGACTGTTGCGAGCATGGCATGAGCAGGGGAAGAACCAGGCAATTTGGCAGCGACTGCGATTAGTGTTTGTTCATTCTAAAGAAGTTTATATTCCCCTGAATATTAATCAATCTCCCTTTAATGTCGGTATACCGATTGAACTCCCGGAACTGAATCCGATACAAGTCTGGGATTTAGTCCAGCGCCATTCTCTAGATTGGCAACCCAACCAGGTGGAGGAATTAATGAGTATGACTGGAGGACATCCCTATCTGGTGCGAGTGGCACTTCATCAAATCGCCCGAGGGAAGATGACAGTGGAAAAACTGCTACAAGTTGCGCCGACGGAAGAAGGACCCTTCTATGACCATTTACGTCGCCATTTATTAAATTTAGAAGAAAATGCCGAATTAGTGGCAGCGATTCAGCAAGTGGTGGCGGCGAATCAGCCTGTTGAAATTAAAGCCGCCGCTGCGTTTAAATTACGCAGTATGGGACTGGTGAAGTTTCAGGGAAACGCCGTCACACCCTTGTGTCAGATGTATCGTCGCTATTTTCGCGATCGGCTCAAAAATTAATCGCCAATCTGAATACAGCGTTAACATTGCGCCACCCACTGATAATGTGACTAAATCCGCCCATCTCACGTTTGCTTTTACCTTCTACCTTTTGCTAGACTATCAAATTCAGGTTTATCATAGAGAATAAGTCTCTACGAATTAATTAATGGTATCTCCAACCTGTGCTCTATCCATCATGGTGGCGCGAACTGATATCCCATTCATGATGCATACGATTCCTCATATTGTGAGGATGTGTAATTTTCCGTTTACGCAACGCCTTTTAGCCGTAGATACAGCGCCCTTGTCCGGTGACAAAGTGAATCGTCCTGGTGTGGGAACAATGGAACAACTCCGGGACTATTGTGATCAACTACTCGCGGCGGGTGTGGTTGACAAAGTTGTCGATATCGATTACTCCCCCGATTATCAAAAACGGATTTATCAAAAACATTTTGGCGATCGCATACGCCCGAGTCATAATTACAAAGGATATCCAATTCTCGGCACAATTTTCTCCATTGAAGAAGTTCCGGGAGACTATGTGGTTCACTTTGATAGTGATATGCTGATTCATCAGCAACCGGATTACAGTTGGATAGAAGAGGGGATTAAGTTACTGCAAAACCATGCTGATGTGATGTCCGTTAGACCCCTAACTGGTCCCCCCAAAGAAGATGGAGACATTAATCAACGGGTTCCTTACGAACGAGATCCGGCGGGGTTCTATAAATTTAAGTTTTTTAGCAGTCGTGTTTATTTGAGCGATCGCAAACGTTTTGATAGCTTACTTCCCCTCTCCGTTCTCTGGAGAACTTACAAAAATAAAGCTTTGAATGGATTACCTAACTCGATAAAAACCAAACTAAATTATTTAACCGGGAAAGGGAAATTAGACTCTTGGGAAATTATGGTATCACAACGCTTGGAAGAAACCGCCTATGTGCGAGCAGTTCTGGATTCCCCCCAAGCTTGGACGGTTCACCCCAAAAATCGAGAACCCGAATTTATCGCAGCGCTCCCTAAACTGATAGAGAAGATTGAGCAAGGATGGTATCCACCCGAACAAGCTGGGTATTATGATCTCATTTTTGAGCATTGGTTATAAATCCTATTTCTAACAGGTTAATTGGCATAGTATGAAACAAATCCAAGCACTACGTCACGGAATTCGACTGTATAAAAATGATCTTATCGCGGGATACTTCTACTTTCGGATCAACACCCTTGCTGATCCGTATACCATCGTTGGACGAGGGCAACCATACAGGATTCTGTTAATTCTTAGTCACATGCGATCAGGTTCGTCGTTACTGACTCATCTGTTGAATTCTAATCCTGAAATTATCGGTTATGGTGAAACCCATATTCAATATGCTTCCGAGCAAGACTTTAAAAAGCTGTTTGTGAAGGTTTATTTAAATTCACGCGAATTTACTCAAATTGAAGACTTAAAAAAATTACAGATGACTCAAAACTATGTTTTAGATAAAGTTTTACATGACAACAAATTTTTAACCGAAGATATCTTGAACTCTCAGCAAGTCTACGCTGTTTTTCTCTTAAGAGAACCTCAGCGGAGTCTCGCCAGCATCATGGATTTAAAACCCCATTGGGATGAAGAAAAGGCTTGTCATTACTACATTAATCGCTTATCCAGTTTAGTCAGATATGCTCAACTCATCAATAGTAAACAACGCAGTCTGTTTTTAACCTATCAGCAACTCTTAGATCATACGGATTCAGTATTCACAGCATTCAAGGATGTTTTAGAAACCAGAGAAAAATTTTCTGAGCAATATGAAGTTCTTAGAACAACGGGAATGCCAAGCATCGGTGATTCTAAGGGCAATATTAAAGCAGGTCGAATTATCAGAAATCAGAGGAAATTAAACCATACAATTTCTCCAGATTTAATCGATAAAGCGAAGCTACAATTCGAGCAATGTTCTGAAGCGTTATCTGATTATTGCAGCACTATTTATCATCTAGACTACAGTTAAAAGTGCTTATTGTTTGAGAAAAACTTGAACACTTCCCTTTCCTGAACCTTTAGCAAAATCCGTAGACCAATATTTTGGGTAAAGGGTTTGATCATGAATCAATTCTTTTTCCTGTTCAGCTCCTGTTTTTCTTGTTGTAATTGACAGAATTGCACAAGGTTCAACATTCACAGAAGGACGAACGTTGGCTGACTCATTGTTCACGTTAACAAATTGAATCCTGCTCTCTGGCTGATCCTGCTTAAAAAGTCTCCATAAAGGGTATTCAAACGACGTACCTTCTAGGATTAAGCCAATATTCGAGCAATTTTGAGATTGGGTAACCTGAACTGCTTCTACATAAGGGGTTTGGAATTGTTGCTGAGTGATGAAGTATTGGTCAATTCTGGGTGTAGTTAAAACACTATTCTCTCCTAACAAAGGACGAGTTGAATTCTGTAAAACCCACGGATAGGAAAGAACAATGAGAAGAACAGCTAAACCATTGGTAATTCTATAATTTAAAGATTTTGATAAAACAATTCCTACAAATGGAGCGAATAGAATAAAAACGGGTAAATGAAGCCGACAACGCCAAGGTGACCATGTAAATAGAAAACAAAAGAGTAAAAATCCAGCTAATACAACAATAAAATATGTAACTAAACTTGAGTTCTTTCTTAGATGTTTGTTAATAATTAGAAGTAAAAACGATATACCCGTTAATAATAAATGTCCTGGATTGCTTGCAGTATCTTCGTAAGTGGATAATGCGGGAACATAAAATCTAGATACTTTTGGACTCATTGTCCGAACATCATTGATATCTAACCCTAAAATTTGGTGTAATATTTGAATAACTTTATTCGTGATACCCGTCGTCGGTGTGATTATTTTCTCTAAGCCAAAATACCGAACAAAATCAGCGTGTAACGATAAGTTTTTGCTAAGGCTGGATATCCAGATAACTAAACTAAACTCTTTATTCGTTTCACCTGTCGATAGACCGAGAGGAGAGCCAAACAGCAAAAAATTCCGGATGTAATGATTCAGATTAATCGCCATCATTATCGCTAAGACAATAAGCACAGGTTTCCAGACTCGCCAACGCAGCGTCTGAATACCCCAGAACGCTAACCACAGGCAAAAAGGAAAGGCATAGATGTAGGCTGTTCCTTTTGTTAAAATTCCTAGACCTAAACTTGCTCCTAACAGGCATGTATGAGTGAGATTAACTCCCTCTTTTATAGTCAAAAGCGTAAAGTAGGCAAAACACACCAGCCAAAGCGCCACAACATAGTCATTGTTTGTACTGGAACTTTGGAGAATTCCCATGGGGATTGTCGCACAAAAAACCACAGACAGAATTTGCCCCCGTGATTGAGCGCCTAGTTGTTTGGCAATTAAGGAGACTCCGATTAAACTAGCCACCATACTGCCCCATTGAATCAGATTAGCAAAGCGATCGCCGCCACTCAAAATCTGAAAATGGGTGATGGCGAATTCTGACCAGGGATTTTGATAGAGCTGTTCTAGAGTAGTTGTGGGATAATGAGCCAGACTATAATTTTGTATCCAGTGAACTACACGACTCATGTGATATTCCATTGAATCAGAGTGGTTAGGCGGCGCTACGATAGCAATTAAACCGACTACCCCAACAATTAGGGTAATACTACCGACTAATAGCTGCGAAAAAAACGGTAGTTTAACTATTGTTTTTAGGTGATTTTTGAAATAGCTAATTAGGTGGTTGTTTCGACCATAAAACCGCCAATATGTGGCAATCAGTCCGATATCAATGGCTAACCAAAGGACGAGCAACCAGCCAAA
>CAKZMA010000418.1 GCA_937127375.1 uncultured Coleofasciculus sp.
CGTAGTCAGCGCTTTAGCGCCATCACTGTTCGTAGTCAGCGCTTTAGCGCCATCACTGTTCGTAGTCAGCGCTTTAGCGCCATCAGTCTTTGTCGTAGACACTTCAGCGCCATCAGAAGTCCCCTCATCTTCCCTTTTCCTTGGCTGTGTATCTGTACTCCTCACATCAAAGTAGGTTTGACAGGTTTCCTGTTGAGGACATATTTCACACAAGTGAGCATTCGACGTGAGCGGCGGCGGATTTGAATGAGTCTGTCGCCAACTCACCCAATCCTGCATTTGCTGTAACTTATGAGGAATCAAATCATGGACAGCCGCTTCCAACTGTTCCCAAGAATACGCATACTCCTTAAACTCTGGGAGAACACAATACACCGCTGAATCAACCACCACTCCTTTCGTTTTATTGAGCATATAACCATAGAGTGCCACTTGAGCCAACTGCGCTGATGGGTCAACGGGTTCGTAGGTCTTATAATCAATTAAACAGAGACGATTGCGTTCAAAATTAAACACTAAACTATCAAATCGCCCTGTCACCTCCTGGGATGTACCATTAGGTAGATTAAAGTGATAACTAAGCTTATTTTCTTCTAAAATAAAGGTTTGATGAATAACCATTTGATGCAAACAATAGCGGCGATTTACCACTAATAATTCGACCCAACGCTGAATTAGAGCGGTTAAGCCTTGCCACAGCTTTGGCAATACCGTCGCCATTTCGGGATGGGATTCGATGTAGGGAAAAAATACCTGTTGATAAAATATTTCCTGCATTCCCATGGCGACAGCTTCGCGATTTAATTGCTCAGCGGACGGTTCTAATAAGTCGGAAACGTGGGAATTTGCTTGAGCGAGTTTGATAAATTGTTCGGCTAAGGTGTGAAACGCTGTACCAATTCCGATAGATTGACCGGGTGGAATAAATAAAGTGTTCCCATCAAAATGTTGTTTTAAATAGAATAAACGTGGACATTCAAACGCCACGCGCACTTTAGTTGCACTGAAGGGAGGATGTTCGGCTGTTTCGGGTTGTGGCTTGGGTGTGATCACGACTGGGGGTGGAGTAGGGGGCTGTGTTAATTGTAATAAATGGCGATGGACATGAGCTAAATAAACTGTGTCCATTTTGGCATAGTGCAGTTGTTTGGCGGTGAGGGGGCGCTGTCCCCAATCACTGTTTTGTTCGGTTTTATCAACGTTGGTGAAGTGACAGAGTTCAACAGCGAGGGTTTTGAGTTGTTTGTTGGAGACTTGCAGGGGATTTTGGCGGGATTTTCTGGTGAGTTTCCGGACGAGTTTGAAGGTACAGGTGATATTTTGGGCTTGTTGGCTCCCGCCCAGATATTTTAGATCAAAGCTGGCGTTATGAAAGACTTTCTCAATGTCGGGATTAACCATAATCTGAGCGACGAAATCCCTGACTAGGTAAGGGTTATCGAGGACATCGAGGATATAGCCGCGATCGCCGGTTCTGTCTGTGGGATCGGCTAATATTTGAATCAGGGAGAGTCTGGGGTTTGATGTGTGCCAGTCGGCGACTTCTGTATCTAACCAGAGAATTGGATAGGTAGCGAGTTGGGATATGATTTGGCGGATTTCATTGGGGGTGGTGAGGTACATGAGATGTTTTTTTAACGCAGAGTAACGCAGAGGGCGCAGAGGGTTAAGTGGGGTTGAGTTTTGCTCTATTTGGGTTGGAAATGTTGGCGTTGCTGAGGACGAGTTTTGAGTCAGTATTAGTTAAGTTAGGGGGATGTGTTGTTTTTGGTTGGGGGTTTCCAGCAGACAGATTGATCTTGGGGTTTAGCATCAGCAGGGATTAGGGTGATTTGGTTTTCTTGACAGAGTGTCTGAATTTGCTGATTGATTTGGGATTCATCGATATGGGAGAAGTCTTGTAGAGTTAAATCAATTAATTTTTGCCGTCCGATCATAAATTGAGTTTTGATGAGGTTTAATAGGAAGTCTTTAATTTTTTCTAAATCGGGATCAGGCTTAATAATGGGTTTAGATACAAGTCCTAAGTCTTGTAACAATGGACAATTCTGTAAAACCTGAGACTCTCGAATCAATTGTTCTAGCCTAGGGAGAGTGAGGGTTTTCTGGTTAATGACTAATTCCCCAGCACCGGCGGAGTTGACTAAAAGCTGATAGGTTCTCAGATAATGGATAGAGTCGAGATGGGGGGTAAGATGACGATGCGGTGAGCCGTTGAAGAGTTTTTTGAATAGTTTATATCCTTTATTCTTGGCTTGACCCAGTTTTTCGGCTCGAACCAGAATCAGAGTATCACAACAGTTTTTTTTCAGGTCTTTTTCGCAGGCGTTCATCGCTGCATTGAAGCTTGTCATGTTGGGTTCTTCGTTCCAGAAAATCCCTAGTCGTTCAGTGTTATCGAGATGCTGATAACTGAAGGAATAACTACTATACTTAGCATGATTTAAAAGATTCGGGTCAGTGTTAATTTGTAAGGCGTTCATTGCCTGTTGTAGCATCTGGGTCAGATCAACCGATGAAAATTGACGAATTCGCTCTACTTTTTGTTGAGTTTTCTGGAATTCTTTAATCCAAATTAATTTAAAAGTGGCAACGTCATCTATTGGTGGTTTATGACCTAACTTATGTTCAAGAAATAATTCTCCACCAAGTCCTAATACATTTCGCAAAATGGCTCTCCCCCCAGGAAATTTTTGCTCCAATGCTTGTTTCTGGAGAGGATAAAGGGGAGAGTCGGGTTTAGGATTCGCTTGATCATGCAGGGGATAGAGTCGGGTTATCCAGAGGGCTTCAGCTTGTTCAAGGTTTATGGATTTTAGACGAACTTGTTTTTCAATTCCGGCTAAATCGGATTGTTCGAGACGTTCTTTACTCACCTTCCATTGATTCGTTACAATGCTGATAATAACCAGAATATTTTTAAGATATTGATTGTGGAACGTTCTATTAAGATTAAATAAAGATTGTAAGTTGGGAATTCCATCAGCAAACTTTGGTGTCATTTCCGCTTGATCGAAGCAGAGAACAATGGGTTTTGTCGATGCTGAAATTCTGCCAAAGTTGCCGATTATTCCCCGTGCGGCTTCTTCATTATCGATAGGCTGATTAACCCCTAATGCATTGAGGTCATCTCGATCTAAATTTTCTCCTCGCAACCAGTCACAAGCCAAAAAATATAAATCCTGATTCGTGAGACCATACAATACACCAAAGAAATCTCTTGCCTGATAAATACCCGAGGGATAAGTGCTTCTAAAATTGCGAATAAAAAGTCCTCGTTCCCCCAGGATTCTCTTCATCATGCTGCGATCTTTAAACGCTGATAGTCCTTTCAACCAAAGAATTAATTGAGAACTTTCTTGTCCTTCAGGCTTTTGCATCAGACTATCTACCATTTGGCGCAACGTATGTCGCCAAATATGCTGATTATCTGCCCAGGGATCAATATAGATAAAAAAAGCGTCAGGGTTAAGCTTTTTTTTAAGACGTCCTAATAAATAACTTTTCCCTGAACCCGAGTCTCCATCCAGTAATATCGTCCGTGTCCGCTGATCTCTGGCGACTAATCGGAGAACCTCAGTCACCTGAGTAATTGCTTCTTGGTGAATTGAATCAACTGTGGCAGCGACTTGTTGATCTTCTCGCCAAAAGTTTCCGGTTTTAAAGGTTACCGGATCAAAAGGGTTGACTTCTTGTTTTATAATTTCATCAATAGTTGCCATGATTATCCCTAGAAGTGATTACAAACAGAATTGGCGGGTATGGTGAAAAATGAGTCCGCTAGTTGACAATAATAAAAAATAAAGATCCCCCAATTTCTTGAGGAATCCCAGCTTGAAGTTGTTCTGAGGTATAGTGCATCGCCTCAACTAATGAACTCAACTCAATTTTGTCTTCCCGTTGCAAACGATAGAGGGCTTGATCTAAGTCATCCCTAGATAAGGGAGGTTGTAATTTCTGACGCAGATGAAAAATGGGTAAATAATTGTCGGTTCCTAGTTCTTTATCTAACTGCTGAATCAGTTGTAAAATTTCTGTATCTGTTGGTTTCTGGGCTAGTATAGGTTCTGAACTCAACGAAGGTTGGGGTTGGGTGATAGTTACAGACGGATTCACTTGACTCGGAAGTGATTTTCGCAAAAACAGCAGATAATTCCCCAGCAGTTCTAAACTAATCACTGGATTTGTGCCTTTTTTCGGGATATAATCCTCTCGTAGCTGATCGAGTCCGCGCTGAGTCATCCACACTTCAGCCTTTTGGCGTTTCAGTTGTTTTTCGACTTCAATGAATCCCCGTTCATGGAAGCGTTGTAAAATAGCATCGCGTTCGGCTGACTTCAACGACTTGATATCGATTTTGCTGGGTTTAACTTTTCCCGATGCTTTACCGATACTGTTGAGTACCCTAAGTTCACTGGGAGAGAGGGGAACTTGATCCGGTTCCACATTCAACAGAGCGCGACCGGGTGGTAAAATTTTAACCGATGCGATTTCACGGGAGAAATCGAGCCAACCCCGGGTTTCTAAATCGCGGACAAGTTTGTTTTTGCCTTTGATACTATTGAATGGTTTTGCCGACAGTGGAGAACGGTAGTCCGGACATCCTAGCAGTTTCAGGAGAAATTTTAGCTCCTTGGTTTCCATGGAAATGCCTAACCTCATCTATCGTTAATTCTACTTTAGCTTGAGGGGTGATCGCAACGGCAATGGTATCAACGTCTTCAATCGTGGCTATATATATGCCTTTGGATGCCAGTGATTATTTAATTGGCTTCCCCAATTCTATAGAGTAAGATGCTCCCATGACCAATGTTTTGGCATACTTACCCCAAACCGACTCAACAGCCAACAGCACGACTGTATCGCCAAACAATACAACTCCATCCTAGCTTCATAAATTAAGTCTGTAGTCAGCACTTTAGTGCTAACCGCGCTGAAGCGCTTACTACAAACATTCAACCCGCTTCTCGCACCTGATCGGTATAATCTTTGGGACGCATTTGGCGAAACACCTGCAACGCCGCTTGGCGTAAACTGAGGGGTAAATAGGATAACATTACTCCCAATTGCGCTTTCCGAGAACTGCCAATAATCTCTGCTACCTCTTGCAATATTTGGCGTCCCTGAACCGTATCCCCATTTTCAATTAACCGTAATCCCAAAGCCTCTTTTGTCCAGGCTAGTTTTTGTATCCGTAGTGTCTCTAATTCTTGATCGGGAAATCGATAACTATCAATACAAAAAACCTTCGCCTTCAAAAAATGCAAATTCTGCCTTAAACTCGTCTGTCCCCCGTGAAACCGATACTCCATCAAATTCTCCGGTAAAA
>CAKZMA010000419.1 GCA_937127375.1 uncultured Coleofasciculus sp.
GTTAATGAAAATCGAGATCCATCCGGTGATGCTATCCTCCAAATTAGAAAAGGACTGAATAAGATTAATCCGGCGGCAGCCGAGGAGTTCATTAGGTTGTATCTGGATGAGTCAGATGAGGGTGAGGAGTCGTTATAGGGAACAGGCTTTGTCAACATTTACGCAGTCGTCATCCTTTGACAAAATCTAAGGCATGGGAAAAGCGGGCAAAGCACTCAAACAGGTTTTGGAACGTTATAACATTACCCAAAATCGATTAGCCGTGGTAATGCAAGTTGGGCGTTCTAATGTTCACCGCTGGGTTTATGAGGTTGCCGATCCTGTCGGCGATGCCATCCTAGAAATTAGGAAGGGACTGAATACGATTAATCCAGCAGCAGCAGAAGAGTTTATTAGTTTGTATCTGGATGAGTCAGAGGAGAATGAGGATCAGTTGTAGGGGATGCAGCGATCCAGTTGGGCTATTTGTATTGTTGTATAATACACTAATATGACGTTATGAGTTTGATTGCCTGCCATCAACTATTGCTGATACGTCCAACTCCTATTGTTCGATCCTGATTTTTTTTATAACTTAACCTATAATCAAGCACATGTTTACAGATGACGGAATAAAGCTTTTTCTATCTATCAGAGCTCAGGACATTCAAACGGGTCTACAGTCTCATCAAGTCCCATATTTTGAAAACCTACCCTTAATAGGAATGGCTGCACGTCTTGCCATTCATATTCGTGGTCGAGACGCTATTGAGTATGAATTGCTTAAACAGATAGCAGCATATCTGTTTGGGGTTCCACAAATGTCGTTTCAAAATGTAATTGAAGTCCTTCAGGAAGTCGGATTTATCCGTGTTGTTAGAAATCCTTCTAGAGAAAGACGGGTAATGCCCCAAGTTCCTTACTTCAAAAATCTGTATGAAGGACTTTCTGAATATGCGGATATTAAAGGAATAAACGAGTATGAAAAAGCTTCGGTTACAATTTTAAATCGACTGGCATCAGGGCCAGTAAGCCAACGTACTATCCTCAAAGAACTTTGTTTGGATACACAGACTGCTGACTTGGTGCTTAATGCAGGAAAAGCTGGAGCGTACATTAATTCTTTCAATCGTTCTGATGGGGATGAAGTGCTAATATCTCCTGTTTACTTTTCAGAGAAACCTGATGAACTAGCTAAGGTAATCGAAAAACAGGGAGTAGAGTTAGCTTTTAAAACTCTGGAAGCTATCCGAAAGCATCCGGGTTGGCCCCTGTCCGCAATCCAAAAAAATTTGGCTATTGGCGATATCAAACTGCATCCCGAACAAGTGATATTTATTAGGGAAATTTTACAGAGAGGTATTTTACAGCCTCCAGCAGTTGAAACCAATAGTGGTAGCAACTACTTCTTGTTTACGCCCCCTATTGGTAATGAAAAGATTCCAGTGGTAGAAAAGGAGATTTATGAAAAGGCAATGGCGCTAATCGCTGCTGTTCGCCAAGGTCAACATTTTGCTAATTTTCCTATTAAATCTCCCTTGGCAGTACTTCGCGCTCTACAGAGGGATTCCTGGCTAAGACCTACAACAGAGGCAAAAGAACAGTGGCGAGCTGTTGCCTTACTCCGTATTTGCAAAGTGATACCTGTACGCTCTGGATGGCATGAGGTACACCTTATTTCTACAGAAGAGAATCAAAAAGCTCTGAACCTAGCGCTACAGTTATTTGAAATGGGTGATGTAACAGAGGAGCGAGGTTTGAATCCGGAAGCTCAGCTCATGATTGCAAGCGGTGGCATATATCATGAAACACTACGTGGATTAGGTATGGTAAAATCTCTACCGCCAGTTCCCGGGTCTCAGTCACACATAATTAATATGGTTGACAATCTGATGGAAGGAATTCAATATGGAACATGACATTCGACAAAAGATTGGACTAGTAAAGCTATTCTGGTATTGGGGCTATGTTCCTGATATAGATGTTAAACTGTTTCATCCTCTAGGAACTGCGAAAAAGAAACTAGAACTTACAGATGTTGATGTTTTAGGATTTAAAATTGATCCAGAACTCAACACTAAACGTGTTGCTGGTGACTGCAAGACAAAGAAAGGAACTAGCTCCATTAACCGAGCTTTTTGGCTAAGTGGAATTATGAATCATTTAGCTATTGAAAGAGGATTTGTTATTTCTGCAAGAAATATTGAAAGTGATCACAAAATTGCATCACAGCAACTTGGTATAACACTACTCAATGAGCAAGAATTTGATGTTTTATCTAATGCACTTCTGCCCCAGGATTTTCCTCATTCAATGAACTTATTCAATACTGATATCTGGCAAAAATTTCTTGCCGAAGCTCAATCACAGCATCCGGTAAATGAGCTATGGGACTATAGAAGAAACAGATATTGGCAGGATACTCCTCAAGAGGGACTCCGACACACACTCATGCAAACAAGAAAGCACCGAAAGTTTTTTGAGCAAAAAAATCGCATTATGAATACTATTTTTGTCGATATAATGACAGCATTTAGTATGTCTTTATGTCAAATGGTATCGGAACTATTTCAGGTTTATTTGATCAGCAATCAAAAAGAAATACTCGACTATCAAATGAAGGTATACGTATATGGCGGTCGCGAGAAATACGATCACCTCAATGATTTAACGCGACGTCTTATGCAACTACGGTTTGAAATTCAGAAAAGCTCCAGGATAGACTCTCCTTCAATTCCTCAGGATGCCCTAACCTTACCGGAATGGGAAAAATTCATTCAACTTTTTCGGACGGCTCTTGACGCACCCTCACAATTTTTTGCAGTCCCTCGACTTCTAAGGTATGTCCTATTTGAACAGATACTCACGCCTGTAAGGTCAATTGATATCTTAGAGGCAGTACCAAATCTGAGTAATTTGTCTGTTAAACTCACCCTAGATTTACTAAACTACTTCTCCGCCGCCACGGAAACTCCTGAACAGGTGTGGCTTCCCATTCGGGATATGTTGGATGAAATTTTGGTAATCATACCATCCGAAACGGCCAGAAAGCTTGATCAAGATTCTTATACTTTTTAATATGAAAATGCACTTGCATGATGCCCTCAGAGAAAAACTAAAATTGCTAGTAAAACTTTGGAATTTATCTGCCAATTATGTTATAGTTCTAAATCACACATTAGCTCAACATAAAGGATTAATTCGCTAAGTTTTCATCTATGTAACGATTTATGCTGATTTATAGGCGGTAAACGCTACACGAGATTTGGGCAGAGGGTATTCACCATAACTTCGCATTGTTTGCACCTCAAAACCGACTTGACGCAGTTGTTCGGCAATATCTGTTGCTTGGTATAATTGCTGGCGATGTACTTCCTCATCCCGTCGGTAGTATTCCCCCATCTTGCGAAACGTAATAATTCGACGGGTTAATAGTTCCTGTTCACAATCCTCCAGCTTTTCCACCAGTACCACCCAATCCTCTCCTTCGGTAAATCCCTGGGTGAGGATTCCTGGTGCCAC
>CAKZMA010000420.1 GCA_937127375.1 uncultured Coleofasciculus sp.
ATTCAATCAACCATGAACTCTACCCGGCTGGTTAAAATTAGCAAATATCTCAGCAAACATCTACGGCATCAACCCGAACGGATTGGGTTAACCTTAGAACCAGGGGGCTGGGTCAACGTTGATCAACTTCTATCTGCTTGTAAACACTATTCCTTTCCCCTTACTTTCAATGAACTTAAAGAAGTTGTTGCCAAAAATGATAAACAACGCTTTTCCTTTGATGCGACAGAAACACGGATTCGCGCCAATCAAGGGCATAGTGTCGCGGTTGATTTACAGTTAGAATCAACCATTCCACCAGAGGTACTTTACCACGGTACAGGTCACAAAACTGTTGAATCGATTCGGCGTCAAGGCTTATGTAAAATGTCACGGCATCACGTCCACTTATCCCAGGATATCGCAACGGCTAAAAAAGTAGGACAGCGTCATGGTTCTCCAGTGGTTTTCGCTGTCGATGCTAAAGCCATGTCCGAAAAGGGTCATACATTCTACTGTTCCGACAATGGCGTGTGGTTAGTGGATTTTGTTCCCCCTGAATATATACAGCAACTCTAATCCGCTAGGAGTCTCCAACTCAGCAGGAAAAATAGTGATGAATTCAGAACAAGTTTGGTCTCAAGACAATTCTCGTCAGAACAATCGGCAATCAAAAGGGTTGTTGGGAGTAGGCTGGCGACCTTTATCTCGGCAGTTCGACGTTGATTTTGTTTTACATTTGCTGCAAAATGATACATCAGAGTTATTGCAAAAAACGCTAGATTTTACCAGTGATGTGGCTGATGCATTAGGGCGAAATCACTATAATATTTTTGCCAATGTTTTGAGCTTATTTTCCGAAAACATGCGTTATGAGTGGGATGAGTTCTGGGAGTACATTACCCCTGACTCGCCAACTCCTAATCATTGTCAGCGGGAGACGATATTTGTCAATACACCCGTCACCCAAACGGTTACCCGTGAGAGTATTCCAATTGAGTATGTTCTGAATCGACTACAAGAAGTCACTTTATTTAAAGTGTTGGATATTCTCGGCAGTCCCGATTTAATTACTCAAGATTATATGGATCGCCGCTTTTATTATCCTCTGGAAAAGTTTGCTAGTTGGCAACGCTTAGACGTGTTTGGCACAGTCTATGCCTACTGGTCAAATCCAGAAATTTGGTTACAAATTAACAACCAGGGTCAAGGACGGCGCTGCTACAATTTAATGGCGGATGAAATTCGACCTTTGGTGAATAAAGCCACCTATAATGTAGCTGTGATGCTAAGTGGCTATCAAAGTCGGGTGGGACAGGTTCACAGTCAGTTTCAGATTAGAGACTTTCCCAGCGATATTCAACAGTTTACCGATACCGTTCAGCAGGCAATTCTGGATCAAAATCAGTTAGCGATTGTGGTGCATGGTGAACCGGGAACGGGGAAAACGGTATGGACACAAGCGCTGGCAAAAGAAGTTCTTGTACCGTTGGGGTATACTATTTTTATTCTGGATCATGATGCGGTAGAAAATTTTGTACCGCCGAGTTATTTGGAACGAGTTGCCCTAATTATTAACGAAGCGGATAACTTAGCCAAAAATCGAGCCAGTGAGGTGGCACAATGGAATAATAAAACGGAGCATATTCTCAGTTTGCTAGATGGAACGTTGTATCAGAGTGTGATTGATGACACCGGGATTAAAGCCCAGCAAAAATTAGTGGTATTAATGACCTGTAATACCACAGAACGATTCGACCCGGCGATGTTACGTAAAGGGCGAGTGGATTTGACCTACGAGTTTATGCATCGATTTGTGTAAGGCTGAGTAGATTTGACGATTAAATCGGGCGCACGTCGGTGCGCCCCTACGAGGCTAATGTAACAATTGAGACATGCTACGCTACTTCAAAAAATTTCATCCTAAAGGTATAAGCTGAAATTGACCTTATTTCCTAGAATGAGAGAGTCTCCGTTATAAGAGTGATTACATTAGGTGAATTCCCTAGTAACGAGATAATGAATTCTATAAAAAAGTTATGTTTTTTCTAAAACGACCCCTTCTATTACTTCCTCTGGCTTTACTGCTTGTTGTTTCAACAGGTTGTCGCGTGGAAAAAGAGCAAGCCGGTGAAGAACCGGATGTGGATGTTAACGTAGATCCTGGAAAGTTGCCAGAATATGAAGTTGAGGGACCGGAAGTTGATGTAGGAACTGAGCAAAAAGAGATTACTGTTCCTGATGTGGAAGTTACCCAAGAAGAAAAGACGATTACTGCGCCTGATGTTGATATTCAACCTCCTACAGATGATAATTCTCCAGAGAATTAATGCAAATAAAAGTTTGGGGAGCTTCTTTTGGCAACTGAGAATCTCCCCTGGTAATTTAGGTTACTTCCAGGTATCCCTAAGCTTTGCAGTAGTCTACAGTGTTTTTCACAGATTCAATCGTAACGTTTGCCCCTTTTCTGACGACAAATTCACTGGCACCAATTTCACCCTCAAGACGTCCCCAATCATAGCTATAACCTAATCGTGTCCAAGGATAACCATTAGTACCATAAGAGGCTAACTGTAAATTATTGATCCAATCCTGATGTTGCAGATCAACAGTCTCAGGGAAGTTCACATCACAGCGAGTATCGTTAATTTCTGCATCGGGACAAGGACGAAATAGATCAGACGCATTCACCCACATTTCCACAAACTTGGTTTTGCCATTGTGAGGTGGTAAACCGAGGTATTGTTCTAGGCGTAAGGCGAGGCTTTCTGAGTCAAGGTTTAAGGTTCGGGCAAAGGTTTGCAGTTCAGGAACCGACGTTACCCAAATTTCTCGGCTTAATTCCATGGGTAAGCCAATTTGAGTATCATAGCCATTCCAGGATGTCCAGGTAACCATTAATACTTGTTTTTGCCCCTGGTAATCTCTCCATTTTAAATTGGGATTGTTGGCTGAAATAGGTTGGAGAGTTGTGGCGATTTCTGACTCATCTGCAATTTCCGCATCTTCAACGGCTTTTAGATATGAGCGTTTGAGTAATGTTTCAAACAGGGATGAATCGACTGATGCTAGGCTTACTTGAGTAGTGGGAAGGAAGTGGGGTAGGGGCGCAGCCGTAGCTAGGCGGGAAGGGTGGGGAAGGTTAAGACACCAAAATCCGATGATTAAGGCGAAAAGAGAAACAATAAATCGACTGTATTTGTTCATAAATCGTATCGGGAAAACGCTAAGGATTTTTGACAAAAAGAAGTGGCTAAGTCAAAATACTCGTTGGAGTCATCTAGGTTCAACGGCACGCTCGCCTTCTGCCTTTTTGGATCACCGAAACCATTGATATACCGTAGGGTGGGCATTGCCCACCAGCCTTAATTCGATACCATTCCATCTAGGTTGCACACCTAGATAAGCTAGTTGAGCATGGTGTAGGGTCTGAATCCTCCCATAACAACTTGAAAAACTCGTATGTAAATAGTATGCCAGTTTTTGAACTGTCTATACTACCGTTGTGACTTGAACCGTTGC
>CAKZMA010000421.1 GCA_937127375.1 uncultured Coleofasciculus sp.
TCATTCATTTGCCAAATACCTGAAAAAATACTCTCAACAGCACGAGCAATGCGCTTGAGATCTTCATCGAGCAGGGGGGGCCAATTCACACTAGCCCGACGCCCTGCTTCAAACTGTTCTCGGCTCTCATAAGCCAATAAATATAAGGCGTGAACAAGTTCTCGGTCTAGAGTCGATGCATCTCGCAGACGCTCAAATATCATTTTTAGGGCTAATAAAGTATTGGTAATCTGACCTGGAATCGGTGGTTTGTACGACTTGAGTCGAACCAAAAATGCGTCTTTATTTTGGTCAGATATTGTGGCTTGATTAATCACAAAGTTACGGGCTGTTTTGTAATCCATTGAATTTTAATAGACGAGTTGGCGCTGATGATTTTGTGTGAATATTACTATCACTAAATCCGGATTAACTATTCTCTTTGTGCTGGCTTTGTGCTGGGGACAAAGTAGAAGGAAGATGGCATAGTGCAGAAGGCTGCAAGGAAAAAGTACCCAAATTATAAAGGGAGTTACTTAAGCGGATTTAGTATAATACCATTTCTTTGTAACATTACACATCATATTCACCCCTACCTACTTCATTGACGCAGGAGGAAGGCTCACACTACCTCTGCTTTCTGTTCTCCATTCCTGGTTTTCTGTTCCCTAATCTCCACCATTAAATTCAATTTTCAATCTTATAAGTGCGACAGGTTGATATCCTAAATATCTGGATTTTAGTCTTCATCCATAGTTGCTTCGGTTCGACTCCCTTAGCCATCAAATTTATAGAATTTATTATTTCTTCCAATTTTATGCGGATTTGGCATTGAACTGTCTGAAACAAGTATTACACGACTTACGAATTTGAGATATTTTTTGTAGAGATTAATTTTTAACTCTCCTTAAAGAAGCAAAAACGTCAGTCTTGCTGTATAAGCGCTGCAAATGACATCTACAATGCACATTTATAATTGGGTTTTGCTCGCTAGTCTATCCCTATCTGAACCAGGAAGACTTGATTCCTCTTTTCTGGTAAATCAGCAAAGGTTAGTGCTAGCTTCAACAGAACAAAGTCCGCCCCCTGGTTGTAATCGAACTGATCCTCCTGACTGTCAACCTCGATAGTAGACCACTTTGAAAATAAAGCTAGTTGAAAATACCTCGTCCTAACCCGCTTTTTATAGTCGGGTTATTTATGTTTAAGGACAAATAACTAACGACCAATGAAAACTTTACCCAACCGATTTCCACCTGCCATGAAAACTCAACGGAATGACCTGCGGTAATTGCAGCCGACAGGCAGGTTCTTGATCAAGAGCATCGCTATCATAGATCCACACTTCACTTTGGTTAGAATTTCCATCATAAACGACGGTTAATACCCACCCCTGTTCTGGATTAAGCGCGTCGGGTGCATGGATGGGTTCTGAGGGATAGCGATTCTTGCCCAAATCGGCTTCGATTAGGGTTTGGGTTTGACAATCAAACCGTGCGATCGCACTATAAATTTCGCGACGGTGATCCATATCTTGGCGATGCAGTGCCATATAAATAGAACGGGAGGCTTGACCCACTTGCGCGTCTGGAACCACTGGAAACTCGGCGTATCGATCTAGCAATTCCCGTTCGGCGATAATCATCCCAGTTTGGGGATTGATCTCGACTTGCCATAATGTCTCGTGGGTAACCGTATGAATCTCACCGATTGCGATTTCTTGGAGACGTTGGTTTGTGCCAAAATCCGGATACCGAATAAATTCGACCACGATAGAACCCTGCTGATTCACATAGCCATTGGCAAAATGCCACTGAAACCAAGGATCAGCTTCGCTACGGGCGACTAATGAAAGCGTTTCTCGGTCAACGATTAAAATTTGGGTTCCTAATTGGGGACGCCATTCCATCGCCTCCCCAAAGCTACTCACCCCCAAGGCGGCGGGTAGGAGATTTACTCGTACAGGTGGCACGAAAAAGACAAGATAAGAGCCTGCGAGGACAAAATCATGAACTAGGGGTATGCCTTTGAGTGGTATCGTTCCTTTTTGGATAATTTTGCCTGTTGAGTCGCTTTTGTAGAGATTTAAGCTGGAATTAAGTCCGAGGCTGATGCCAAAGTTAAATATCTCCCCCGTTTCTGGATCACACTTGGGATGGGCTGAAAACGAGTCTCCCTCGCCTAAATAGTCTAAGCGATCGCGCCCCCAGGTTTCTAAGGTTTGCAGGTCAAGTGCATAAGGATTCCCGCCTTCCCACAGGGCTAACAATTTATCCGGTAGGGGTAATACAGAGGTATTTGCCCTGTTTTTCACGGGTTTACCCCACCGTTCCCAGATTCGCCCTGCGGCTTTGGTGCCATAGTTAGGATAAAGTAATGTCCCGGCGGCGGCTTCTTCTTGATAGGCGGAGGTTTGCACGTAGCGATAGATCCCAGTTGCTGTCGCATCGGTGAAATGAACCGCTAAAATAGCGCCATCCCCATCAAACCAATGTCCCATCCGTTGACCTCCTCGTTCTAGACGGGCTGGTCCATTGCGATACAGAGAGCCTCGTAACCCTTGAGGAATTCTGCCAGAGAGAATTGGTAAGGGGGTTAGGGGAAATTCAGTGGCGGGTTGAGCGATCGCGTTTGCCCAAGCTTTACGGGTTGAGGGTGGGGTAACTGTTTGCATGGTTCCCGATTCTGGATGACTGTTTTTTCTATATTAGTTAATTTTTGTAACAAAATGCTGTCTATTTTTTTAGGCAATTTTTCTTCAACCCCAGTCATTGACTAGCTTGCAGCAATTATTCTTTGTCCCTCTTTGCCTAAATAGGGGGTTACACCCCTCATCCCCAAAGTGCTATAGTTTGATATGTAGATGCACCCTGATAATCAAGAGAGTCGCGCAAGTGACTCTTTTTTTTTTCGACATTCTGCCGATTACATTACAGATTTTAACGGAAAGTAAATTAGTTTATCATTTTGATCCCATTTTCCGGAACAGTGATAAATTAAGAATTGAAGCAATCAATCAAGCTTCCAGTGACAGATATTACACTTTCGTTCACTGTTGAGTTCAGGAGGTAAAACGACTATCCATCTTATCTCTGTTGTATCAGTAATATCTGCCACATCAGATAGTGAAACGATCCTAATTAACAATAGCAGCCCACCCATAGCCGCTAATATTTCCTCAATTAACGTGTCGGGAGCAATGCAACTGAAGACAACTCAAGGGTAGTGGTTCAGTGCAACTCTGTTTAGCATAGTGATAGCAAGAGGAAATCCCTTAGATGAGTCAGGTAAGGCTGCTATTGTTTTAGCGGGTTTGGCGATTCGCCTTCCCCTGCTCCCCTAAAGGGCGGGTTTAGTCACATCCATTTCATAAACGATAATAGTGAAACCCGCCCCTACAACCCTGCTCTCCCGCAGATACAAAGCCGCTCAAGTATTTCCATGCCCGCTGTACTAGCTCCCCCTCTCCTCATCCCCCTCATTCCCCTCATCGTCAACGCCTGGTGATCGCTACTATAAGATTTAGGTGTCAATCAGCCGTCGGTTGACCAATAAAAAGGACTAGATAACTAAACCCTTAAATCTGGGGTGGGCTTCAGGGACATGGTTTCCGACGCCGCACCCGACAACGTGA
Source organism: uncultured Coleofasciculus sp. (assembly GCA_937127375.1). Classification (GTDB taxonomy): domain Bacteria; phylum Cyanobacteriota; class Cyanobacteriia; order Cyanobacteriales; family Coleofasciculaceae; genus Coleofasciculus. Next base: position 3,614 of record CAKZMA010000421.1, read on the forward strand.
CTCGTCATTAGACGAGGCTTTTTGCCCAGCGAAATAGTTTGACAGTTTTGCCATGACAATTTATTTTTATAAGGTTGAGGAACCCTATGGCTGCTTTTCCAACTTCTCTCCCCACCCAATCCAGATCGATGGCTGGTATTGGCAAACCGTTGAGCATTACTATCAAGCGCACAAGTTCGTCGGAACGACAGACGAAGCCTTGATCAGGACAATCAAAAATGTGTCAACACCAATGGAAGCCGCCCTCCTCGGACGCGATCGCACCCGTAATCATCGTCCTGATTGGGAACAGGTTAAACAACAGATCATGTGGCGAGGGGTTTTGACCAAATTTCTCACCCATCCTGATATTCAGGAAATCTTGTTGAACACCGGAGAAGAAGTGATTGTTGAAGATTCTCCCAGGGATTACTACTGGGGTTGTGGTAAGGATCAAACCGGTGAGAATCATTTGGGAAAAATGCTGATGAATGTCCGTCAACATATCCGACAGCATTTAGCACAGGCGAACTGCAAACTCGTGGATCGGTAAATCTGAGGACGACAGGCGCTTACTCTGGGGCTTTCAACTAATTCAGAGGAAACGGTAGAATCAAATTTACCGTCTGATTCGCTTATGTGCATCTAATTTGTCTCAGGGAAATCCTGATCAGGGGTGTAGGGTGTGGGGGTATGCCCATCAAAGGCGTGACATACAACTCAGGGCGTTCAGGTTAGGGCGATCGCTCACGGCTGGGTTTTTATGTGAAAACTGATTTCAGCGCTCAGAATCCTTACACTATTAATTAAGTATATTCACACAGATTTGTGAAGTCGGTGCATCGAGCTAACCATCTGATTCGTAACTTGGATTGCCCTCTAACCCAGAATCAGACCGTGTTTCATAGGAGTAGGACAGTGTTACAGCCAGAACTCGATCAAGAAGACTTGTTGCGCCGGATCACGAATCGGATTCGCCAATCCTTAGAAATACAAGAGATTTTAAATGCCACAGTTGCAGAAGTGCGATCGTTGTTAGGAACCGATCGCGTCATGGTTTACTGCTTTAATGCGTCGGGTGGTGGACAGGTGATTGCTGAATCAGTCAACACCAATCGACTGTCTTCTCTCAACGGATTAAACTTCCCCGCCGATGATATTCCCGAACAAGCCCGTCAATTGTACCTCACCGAGCGCTTGCGTTCCATTGTGGATGTTTCTGGGGGACTGATTGGTTTATCACCCTTAGAACCCTCAGAAACAGAGAATCGCTCCACGCCGCAACCGATTCACTATCGTCCCGTAGATGCTTGTCATGTCAAGTATTTACGAGCAATGGGGGTCCAGTCTTCAATGGTCTTACCCATTGTCCACTATGATATCCAGGCTCAACGCTCCCAGAAACGACTCTGGGGACTTTTAGTCTCTCATCACGTCACATCCCGTACCATTAGCCAACGGGAATTGCAGATTGTCCAATCGGTGGTGGATCAAGTGTCCATTGCTATTGCCCAATCTAATCTCTTATCCCAAACCCGTCAGCAGCATCAGATCGAAGCGACGATTAATCGTGTCTCCACCTTGCTGCATTCATTACCCACGATTCAACTTCAAGCTGCATTACAAGAAACGGTTAGCGCTCTATCGAGTTGGGGAGGTAGACTCTATATAGCCCCAGACCAAGTGAATCCTAGGGCAGAGTGCCTTATATGTGGCACACAACCTACATTTGGAGATCAAGACAGTCCGACGACGATTGAAGAGCATCCTTTGTTTGTCCAATGGGTAACTGGAAATATAACCCCTGACAGGCACAATGGCTCATCCGCATCTAATTCGAGTCCCGTTGGTTGTCAGCCGCTCATCGTCAACGATTTGTATCAAGTTTCAGAGTTGGCGAGTTTGGCTTCAGCTTTTGATTCCACTCCCATTCGAGGGTGGTTAGTAATACCCTTGTATTATCGCTCCTCATTCCTGGGGTATCTGAGTATTTTTCGCTCTCAAGTGATGCAAGAAATTTTGTGGGCGGGAGAGTTTAACCCCAATGAACAACAACGCAGTCCCCGTCAATCCTTTGAACAGTGGCGAGAGGTGAAACGGAATCAAGCTCAACCGTGGACGAATTACGACATTGAACTAGCGATCGCACTCGGTCATCATTTTGCCATGGCGATCGAGCAATATAAACTTTATGCTCAAGTACAAGCCCTAAATAGTAACTTAGAATGCCAAGTGGCTGAACGCACAGCTAAGTTACAACAATCTCTAGAGCAAGGGCGGGCGCTACAGCGAGTGACCAACCAAATTCGCAGTACTCTTGATCTGAAAACCACCCTACAAACGATTGTACGAGAAGTTCGTCAACTGCTGAACACTGACCGAGTGATCATTTATCGGTTTACCGATGATTCCCACGGTCAAGTTATTGTGGAATCGATGACAGGTGAGTGGTTATCGCTTTTGGATATTGATGATCCGCAGCAGTATTTCTCGAAAGCCCAGATTCAAGTGTATAAGCGAGGTAATTTAGGAGTGATTAAGGATATCACTCAAGCCCGATTAACTCCGGATCAACAAGAGTTCTTAAAACGTTGTCAAGTACAAGCCGCTTTAATTGTTCCCATTGGCGTGGAGAATCCTCAAACTAATGAAATACCCATTATGCTGGATAGTCTTCCTTGTCCCAGATGGGAGCAACCTCTGTGGGGATTTTTAATTGCTCAAGAATGTAAAGCTAGGCGAGATTGGCTTCCCTCAGAGATTAAACTGCTAAAAAAGTTAGCCGATCAAGCGGCGGTGGCGATTCAGCAAGCGGAATTATTTACCCATACTCAAGCCCAAGCCCAACAATTGGCAAGTGCGTTTCACCATCTAAAGCAAACTCAAGCCCAACTGATTCAAACCGAAAAAATGTCGAGTCTGGGACAGTTGATTGCGGGAGTCGCTCACGAAATTAATAATCCGGTTAATTTTATTTATGGTAACCTGGTTTATACCAGTCAGTATGCTCAGGATTTACTGAATATTATTCATTCCTACCAGAAATATCATCCTCAGCCAGAGCCAGAAATTATTGAATTGTTAGATGTTATCGACTTGGAGTTTTTAGAAGGAGATTTACCCAAGCTTTTAGAGTCGATGAAAATGGGATCGGAACGGATTCGCAAGCTAGTTTTGTCGTTGCGAAACTTCTCCCGCCTGGATCAAGCCGAGAAAAAGTTAGTGGATATTCATGAAGGGATAGAGAGTACATTACTGATTTTACAATATCGCCTGAAAGGGAAACCCAATTATCCAGGGATTCAGGTGATCAAAAATTATGGGGAGTTGCCGTTAGTTGAATGCTATCCCAGTCAACTCAACCAGGTTTTTATGAATGTTTTGAGCAACGCGATCGATGCGTTAGAAGACTGTAATCCAGATAACCAGAGGATTACGATTTCCACAAGTGTTCAATCTAAGATTAGTGAGAACCAATATAGTCCGAATAACACCACACAAATAGAGAAAAATCAAGGCTCATCTCCAACTCATATCATCATTCAAATTGCTGATAGTGGTTCAGGAATTAGCCCAGAACTTCAATCACAAATTTTCGATCCCTTTTTTACAACCAAGCCGATTGGTAAAGGAACGGGTTTAGGGCTTTCGATTAGTTATCAAATTATCGTGGAAAAACATGGGGGAATATTTAAATGCAGTTCTCAGCCAGGAGAAGGAACTGGATTTTGGATTGAGATTCCCATTCGTCAGTCTCAAAGCGGGGAGTAATAATATTATTTCCTTATCCCGCCGATCGCGTTTTTTAACCCAAGTGCGTAGGGGCTTGGTAACCAAGCCCCTACATTTTTATTATGGGTGAGCAAGCCGGACATCATATTATTCAGGTTTTATGGTAATTTCTCCTACCATACCTGCTTCTGTATGTCCAGGAATTGAACAATGAAGTTCGTAGGTTCCGGGTTTCATTGGCACAAATACCCACTCAGCCTCGCCACCGGGTTTCAGTTCCAGTTCATGGATTGCTCCTTTAACTTCGACTTTGGCGGCTTCAACTTTTTGAGTCCAACTCGCATCAGCAAAGTCTTTGGCGGTGAAGTAGTGCTTTTGGGGACTAGGATTATCCAGCAACAGTTTATAGCGTTTACCTGCGACAAACTCAAATTGGTTAGGGAAGAACTTCAATTCATCGGCTGAATTGCCCAAACTCACGTTAACCTCTATGGCTGGAGTCGCCGCGATCGCTGGGAAGCATACTAGGTTAATTCCTAGAATTAGTCCAATGATTGCGGTTAAGCATCGGCGAAGGCATTGATTTTGCCAGGGGTGATTTAAGGATAGTTTTTTGAGCATCATAGTATTCAGATATTGCACTATTTGGATCACATCGTTACGATTACTAGATTATCAGGATGGAGTAATTCTTTCGCCTTACTATGGGGCAAAGTTATAGGCGAAATGATACAACTTTAGCTTTTAGCCAGGGGTTTAACCCAACCCCTGGCTGTTGGTGAGACTGCTACACCAATATTCCCTCTTGATTACTGCTATTATTCCTAACTTCCAAAGGCAAAAATATCGTCATCACTTCCCCAGTTTGCGGTCGCTGACGCACAATTAATTTACCGCCCAAGGCTTGGAACAAATGCTTGGTCACGTTTAGATTTAAACTCAGACTGCCTGTTTCTGGCTGAAACATTAATAACTGACCAATTGACTTTAACGTCTGACAGGTTGACTGTCCAAACTTATCCAAATTCCCCGAATTCTCTGGGTTAGGTTGGGACTGAAATTGCAACTTTAACTGGTCTCCAGCGGGAGTGACCTGCACCTGAATATGACCGCCGGCTGGTAAGGTACGGGTAAAATTCTCCACTAAACCCGTCAACACCTGATCTAACATCGAAGGATTACTCACCACCGTGGGCAGATTTTGCGGCAATACGACATCCAAGCTGACATTACGCCGCTGTGCCTGCTTTTGCCAGTGGGGAATACTAGTCTGGAAAATTTGAGCCAATGACATTGATGTGAGATTAACAGGGGTTTCTTTCACCGCTTTTGTTTCTAATTCAACGGCTCTAAAAATTAACTCCATGCGGTTAATCTGTTCTGTACATTCATGATCTATGATTTCCAGACGCCGAATCACTTCTGGTGCTAAATCTTTACGTTTTAATAATAATTTAGTTAACGTGCGAATCGTCGTTAGGGGTGTGCGAACTTCATGAGTTAAAGCTTGCAGAAGTTCCACATCCGGCGCGGATTCACGGAGTTGGGACACTCGATGATTAACACGGGTTTCTGACTTAGCTAAGGGTTGCCAATCCCGGTCTTCAATTGTCTCACTGTACGCTGGGTCTGTAGAGACTTGAGTAACTGAATTAATCGGGGTTACTGCTATGGTTTCATTCTTCGGTTCTACAGAATATTCCGGCATATTTTGCAGCAACTGACGCCCAAATTGCATAACAATTTTATAATCGGGAGGCTGAGGCGCAAACTGCTTAACTAATGTATCTAAATGACTCAGTTGATGGGGATTGACTAATAATAAACGAGGATAAAGAGACGCCCAAGCTTTTTGTACATCCTCTGGATCAAAGGAAAAGCGAAATCCAGGTACACCATTGGGATCGTCTCCCGCCGCCATAACTAAACTAAAGCCACGGGTAAAGACTAAGCAAAACTGCTCCTCAGTCAATGAGTCAGCCGGAAATAAGCAGAGTTCATAAGTAGTATTAACCGTACCTTGAGCTTTTTCCGGTTGAGCTGGAGGCAATTGAAAGGGCATAAAACTCCAAGGGTTTACTGTTTCAGTCGTAAACACCCCCGTTTGAAAATGAGAAAGCAAATCAGAGTGGCTTAAAACAGGTGCAGGACCGGCTAAAACTAACCCATTTAGAGATGCTGAGTTGTCCCCTTGATCGTCTTGGCAAAGGACTTGTAAAAGTAACTGTTCCAGAGACGCGATCGCACTTTGCCATTCTCGCTGCGATCGCCTTTCGTCTCTCATCCGCTGACTCGCCGCACTGCGCTGTCCCTTATTCATGACAACCGTTGTCGATTCAACCTGAGATTCGACCGGATTGTTCACCCCAGTCGGCGTATTCTGAGCTAAAACTTCGCTGATGTTTGGTAACAACCACTTTTGCACCACTATCTATCCCCATGAACTGCCAATTCTACTTGTCTATCTATGAGGATACTGGCTCTCGTCATCTCTCCGGGGTCGTAGAACCGAACCCCTGAGTCGCAATTTCCGTGGAATGGTCTTATGTCTTATGTCTTATGTCAGGAAACAGGCGATAGAGTGTTGATGTAGGGGCGGGTTTTACGATTATCGTTTCGTACTTTACCCAGATGTGACTAAACCCGCCCCGACTACCTCATCCAATCATGATTCATACAATTCTTTCTTCCTACAGATGGACAAGTGACTAATAGTGGTTATCTCGCACGATTGATGAATGTCTGCCAGAGAAATGTAGAAATAGGGGTATCAGGGTGAAAACCTATAGATAAATGGAGGCGGATACTATGACGTTAGGTCAATATCAGCGAGGTGTGGGGGTCTTTCCGACGCGACAAGCTACCGAAGATGCTCTAAAACATCTGAGAGATGCCAATTTTCCCATGAACCAAGTATCAGCCATTGCCCGGGATGAGGAGCAAATTGCTGGCGTTGAAGTGCAAGATGATACCGAAAATGAAGCGGGTGAAGGTGCGGCGGCTGGTGCAGTTGCGGGGGGAGTTACAGGAGGTATTGTAGGTTTAATTGGTACTTTGGGTGCGATCGCGCTTCCTGGAGTTGGACCCATTTTAGTCGGCGGTGCAGCCGCTTCAGTGATTGGCAATACCCTCCTAGGTGGGGCGGTTGGTAGTGCGGCTGGCGGCTTATTTGGGGCATTACTTGGATTAGAAGTTCCCGAAGCCGAAGCAAAAATTTACCAAGATCGCTTAGAAAAAGGACATTATTTAATCCTAGTGGATGGCACACCAGAGGAAATCAGCCGTGCGGCTTCTATCCTGAAACCTCAAGGAATTCAAGAGTGGAGAAGTTATAACCGTCCTGAGGTGAATACTCCCGCTCCCGGCTATACTCACCCAACGGCGGCTCCGGTGGGATCTCCTACACCCCTTGGCGCGGCGTACACAGGCCCCTTTGGTGAACCTTTGGGTGCAACGCCGACGGGTGTAACTCCGGTTACTCCACCACCAACAGCACCAACACCTGTAACGCAAAATCAGCGAGCGATTGGTGTCTTTTCTTACGAGCAAAATTTAAAAAATGCTCTCGATGGGTTAAAAGCGGCTGGATTTGACATGAACCTCGTTTCAGTGATTGCCAAAGACGCCGAACATCCCGATCAGGTGTCTGGGGTGAGAGTTACCGATCCAGTGAGTCATGAAAAAGCTAAAGATGCAACCACAGGGACTGTAGCTGGGGGTGTCTTGGGCGGATTAACTGGATTACTGGTTGGGTTAGTCACCGTAGCAGTTCCTGGTGTGGGTCCGGTGGTATTTGTTGGAACCGAAGCCGCCGCGATCGCATCTGCATTAGGCGGAGGAGCTATTGGTGCAGCCGCTGGTGGTTTGGTCGGTATACTCGCGAACTTAGGCGTTCCCGAAGAGCAAGCCAAAAAATATAGCGATCGCCTCTCTTATGGGGATTATCTGGTGTTGGTTCAGGGAACGGATGAGCAAATAAGCCAAGCCGAAACCATTCTGCGCGATCGGGGTATTGAGGAATGGGATATCTACAACAGTCCTAGCGCTCCCATGACTCATCCTGGTCGTGTCTTTCCATAGTTAATTTGACACTCCCCGCTCTATAAGTGCGGGGATTCTTAGTTCCACTATGGACTTGACTTTTCACGGTATGTGGAGCAACGTGAGTATTGATTGTGTAGGGGCGGGTTTCACAACCATCTTTTTGGTTGCACCCAGATGTAACTAAACCCGCCCTGACTCAGGTTTCTAGACTTCCCGTGAAAAGTTAGCTATGGACGAGGTATCCAGCCTCGAAAGAAGGAAAAAAATAAAGGATACGGGAACCCGCGCAGGCGGGTTTCGTTTGTGTAGCTGCGGTTACCCTACGGGAAGCCGCTCCGCGTCTACAACCGCCAAGCTAACCTAGTTTGACAGAAAACCCTATCACCCATAGGATTGATAGTTCTAGTTAGCACTCAACGTGAATCCCTTCTGATCAGTCCAAGTTTGGCTATAAGTAGTTATATCTAAACTTAGTGCTGGTCTAGTCCTAAAAAATATGTCATCCATCCAACGATTGACCCCAAGCAAAAGTAAGCGTAAATTTCGTCTCGCGCTTTTGTGGGAACGAGCGGTTGCACTTGTGGCTTCGCTGAATTACCTATTGGTTTTGTTTGACTTAACCTACCTACCTCTAAGAGATTTTTGGCTACATGGGGAAGTCCAATTATTAAGTTTTGACATCGGTCCGGTTAGTTTTTCCGGTTTGCCCTTAGAGGTTCCCCTACCGCCGATTACCCAGTGGTATGACCCAATCAAGGGGATTCAACCCTATCGAGACACAGAGCAATATTTGGATAAGGTTGATGAATTAAAAGCGGAGATTGATGCAACCAACCTAAGAACAAAGCTGAGAAGCTTACAGTCTCCTGAAGTCACCCAACTTTTAGAAGACCTGCGCCAACGCAGCGTAGAAATGATTGAAACAAACCCGTTCCAACTTGCCAATAAAACGGGAGATTTGGAAAAAATAAAAAATAAGATGCGGGAGCATATTGCCAATGACGAGGATTCTGCCAAAGAAGCCTTTATAGAATTTTGGAGTCAAGCAAACTTAACCGCTAAAGATCCGGAGAATGAACTCGAATTTTTCAACGAGGAGATTCGTCCTTTAATTCAAGCCAACTACTACCGTCCCATTGGAGAAACAGGCGATTTTGTCGATTACTTTGGACTCGTTGATTTCCCGTTTTTCCTAATCTTTTTGACAGATTTTTTGGGTCGTACTTGGTTCATCAGTCGCCAGCGAACAGGGGTCAGTTGGCTCGATGCGATGTTATGGCGTTGGTATGACATCTTTTTCTTGATTCCCCTCTGGCGCTGGCTGCGAATCATCCCGGTGACAATTCGACTGGATCAGGCGAAGCTAGTTGATATGAGTGCGATTCAGAAACAAGCGCGTCAAGGATTTGTCGCTGAAATCGCTGGCGATATGACCCAAGTGGTAGTGATTCAGATTATTAACGAACTCCAATCTTCCATTCGCCAAGGGGAGATAGCCAATTTTCTTCAGCAACGGGAAGTTCGCCCCTACATCGATCTCAACGAAACCGACGAAGTCGCAGCACTGACTAAGATCATGGTGCAGATGACAGTTAATCAGGTGTTTCCTGCTATCCGTACCGATATAGAAGACTTGCTACGGCATAACGTGGACAAAATTTTGAATCAGTCTCAAGCCTATCAGGGACTAGAGAGAGTACCAGGTGTAGAAACAATTCGCAATCAGTTAACCGAACAACTGGTACACCAAATTACCCAAGCGCTTTACGATGGATTAGACGCCGCGATCGCAGATGATCCAGTCGGGGATCAAATTCTGCAACGCTTAATTAGTCATCTTGGCGAAGCTTATGGCTCTCAAATGCAGACCCAGAAAACCTTAGATGAAATTCAATACTTGCTCAACGCCTTCTTAGAGGAAGTCAAAGTTAATTATGTCGAACGCTTGTCCCAAGAGGACTTAGAAGACATTCTTGACCAAACCCGGGCAATTCGGCAAAAGCGACAGGTGTAGTTGAGGGAGATGAGGAAGATGAGGAAGACAGGGGAGGTGGAGGGTTAACTCACGCACCATGTCCGACTAGCGAAGCAAAGGGTCAACACTCCACCGTCACCCCCCTTTGCTTGTGGTAATCCGATCCCACAACGTGCAAAGATTGCGCTAAACTCTAACATAGCAACGGAAGTCACTCTATCCTGATGTCGGCGTCTGGGGGAACTATAAAACTGTTCCCAAGTACACAAGCAGGGTAGAGATTGTGTTAATTATTGCTAGGCTTCTTGGCAGAAATTTTACCTGGAGGTGGGTTGAACCCACTTTTTTTGTTGAAGTTTTTCTATGACTCATCCCCTGATTCCACAACTAATCGATTTGGCAACCCCAGTAGCCGAAAAATTGGGATTGGAGTTCGTTGGGGCGGTGTTTCACACGAACAGACGTCCCCCTGTACTTCGGGTAGATATCCGCAACCGCGACGGCGATACGGGTTTAGATGACTGTGAACGCATGAGTCGGGCTTTAGAAGCTGAATTAGATGCCGTGGATTTGATTCCAGATGCTTATGTTTTGGAAATTTCTAGTCCTGGGATCTCGCAAGAGCTAACGACAGACCGAGACTTCATCGCATTTAAAGGATTTTCCGTGGTGGTCAACACCGCTGAACCTGACCAAGGACATAAAGAATGGCGAGGGAAATTAATTCGCCGGGATGATACCCGTGTATATATCAACCAAAAAGGACGGGCGATCGCCATTCCTCGCGAGCAAGTGACTAAAGTTCAGTTCGATGAGCAGGGTTAAACCCGTTTAGATCTTATGGAATTTAGTCATTGAGCATGGGTTGCGGTTGTTCACGACCCCTAATAAACAGTTTATGGAGATTTGCCTATGTCTATCGTTAATCTGCCGGGACTAAAAAAGATGATCGAAGAGATCTCTCAAAGCCATAATTTACCGAAATCAGCAGTCCAACAGGCACTGAGAGAAGCACTGATCAAAGGCTACGAGCGCTATCGTCGAGCGCAACGCATAGAGCGACCTCATTTTGATGATGAGTATTTTAACAACTTTGAGGTCGATTTAGATATCGAAGAAGAAGGCTTCCGCATTCTTTGTACCAAAACCATTGTTGAGGAAGTTGGCAACACCGATCATCATATTTCCCTCAAAGAAGTTCAAGAAGTCGCATCAGAGGCACAATTAGGTGACTCGGTGGTTCTGGATGTTACCCCAGATCAACGTGATTTTGGTCGAATGGCAGCTATTCAAACCAAGCAGGTACTCTCCCAAAAACTACGGGATCAACAGCGTAAGTTGATCCAAGAAGAATTTGAAGAGTTAGAAGGAACGGTTCTCCAAGCCAGAGTGCTACGATTTGAGCGGCAATCGGTGATCATGGCGATTAGCAGCGGCTTTGGTCAGCCGGAAGTGGAAGCTGAACTGCCTAAGCGCGAACAATTACCCAACGATACCTATCGCATTGGCAGTACCTTTAAGGTTTTTCTCAAAAAAGTGCGTGAAGGTCCTCACCGTGGACCCCAGCTTGTGGTTTCGCGAGCTTCGGCTGGTTTAGTGGTCTATCTGTTTGCCAATGAAGTCCCAGAAATCGAAGATGAAGTCGTGCGAATCGTGGCGGTGGCGCGAGAAGCTAATCCACCGTCGCGTCATGTCGGACCTAGGACTAAAATTGCCGTGGATACCCTAGAGCGGGATGTTGATCCCGTTGGGGCTTGTATCGGCGCTAGGGGATCGCGCATTCAAGTGGTCGTTAATGAATTGCGCGGCGAAAAAATAGATGTGATTCGTTGGTCGCCTGATCCCGCTACCTATATAGCCAATGCTCTGAGTCCCGCACGAGTAGAGGAAGTCTTATTGGTGAATCCGGAAGGGCGTCAAGCTCACATTTTGGTCGCGGAAGATCAGCTCAGTTTAGCTATTGGCAAAGAGGGACAGAATGTTCGCCTAGCAGCTCGTCTCACAGGTTGGAAGATTGATATTAAAGATATCGCCAAGTACGACTACGAAGCTGAACACCAGAAAATGCAGGAGTTACAAGCCGCGATCGCACAGAGGGAAGCCGAACTCGCTGATGAACAAGAGGATGAGGAGCAACTAGAGAGAGAAACTTCCTCACCAGCCGAGTTAGAGGCAAAGGTGACAAATCCTCAATCTCTAGCCGAGGAGGAATTTGCTGAAGACGAGGAGGAATTTGCTGAAGACGAGGAAGAATTTGCTGAAGATGAGGAAGAATTTGCTGAAGACGAGGAAGAGGAGGATATTTTGTCCTAATCTTAGGAGGATCAGAGCAAGGCTGTAGATTCCTTAAGGGCGTTGAACCCTTGCACCTAACTTGATCAAGAGGGAACGGGGAGAGATTTTCATGGAGGCTGGTGTACGCCGTTGCTCAAGACACCCTCCTCACTGTCCTCACCTCGTTTACCGAGATAGGTTATGCCGTGAACAGTAAACTCATGCGAGCCTACACCAAAATCATTGTCCGAATCTTATGGAACCCAATTACCGACGTTGCCTAAGTTGTCGCCGGGTGGCTCAAAAACAAGCATTATGGCGAGTTGTGCGAATCCATCCCTCGCGACAGGTAAAATTAGATCAGGGCATGGGACGTTCGGCTTATATCTGTCCTCAAGCGAGTTGTCTGGCGGCTGCTCAGAAAAAAAATCGATTGGGACGAGCGCTGAGGGCATCGGTTCCCGACGAAATTTATCAACGATTATGGCAGCGTTTAGAACCTTGTCCCTGGAGCATCCAACGCAGCAGCGATTGAGCCAATGCATCCAAAAAACTCCAGCAAGGCTCTCAATGAACCTAAGCAATCGCTAGGATGGTAAAGGAGTACCATTACTAATGGTGTTCGGAGGTGAGTCTGACCCTGATCAAGTTAACAACTCCTACCTGAGGAAGAGACTGAGGATCTAGGGATCTAGAAAATCTATCTAGTTTTGTTAAGATTTGTGTAAGTTAACTATCCAGGCTCTGATTAAGAGTGTAGAGATATCCAACTGGCTTACAGTCAATCAATGATCGCCTGTGTAACATGAGTTATTGGTGAGTTATCGAGTAGACTCTTAAAGACACCTTATTGATTTAAGCCAATCCGGCACGGAAACCAATGACCACGCACGCTTTCAATCATTTAGCTATGGTGTAACAATATGTACGACGGGGGAATAGTGGATGAACAACGGCAAAGTCAGAATTTACGAATTATCACGGGAATTGAATTTGGACAACAAGGACATTTTGAATATTTGCGAAGGACTTCATATTGCAGTCAAAAGTCACAGTAGCACGATTACAGAATCTGAAGCTGAGCGAATCAGAGCGGCGGCGGAAAAATATGCTGAGGGGATCACTAGCCTCAAAGGTCGTGACCAAACAACCTCAGCATCTGCTAACCATACAGATGGACACTCTAACAATAATAATCAGCGCAAACAGCAAATTCTGAGCGTTAAGCCTAAGCCTCGTTCCAGTTTTAGCTCTTCCCAGGGATCAGAATCTGGGTCAAAGTCTTCTCAACCCCCCGTCAAGCCGACTGTGAATCCACCGCGTCCACCCGCCCAGCTTAATCGACCGACGACACCAGTGAATTTGCAGGAGGACGATTCTGACTCAGAAACAGAAACAGAAACAGAAACACCAACTCCATCTCAAGGGTCACAGGAGAACGATACTAAAGCTGAAGTGGAAGCAAAACCCAAACTTATCCAACCCCCCGTTCGGCCAGCGTCACCGAAACCCAGTCAACCCACCCAGGTCGAACGACCGAAATTGAAGCGCGAGCGATCGGATGAGACTCCATCAGAGTCGGATGACCGTTCTCAGCCGCCTGAATCGACGAGTTCTCCTGAACCGCCAACTCCGGTTCAAACTCCGGCTAAATCTCCAGCCCCAGCTCATCCGAAACCTCCGGCTCAGCCTGTTCCTAAACTTCAATCTCCCCCCAAACGCTCCCGACCGACTCGTCCGGGTGAGAGTCCTGAAGTGGCGGCTATCGATTCGGATTCTCAGGAACAGAAGCAGGAGGAGGTCGATGAGGGCGTAGAAACCCTTCTGGAACCGCCGGAACTTAAAAATCTTAAAGTCAAACGACCCACGCCGCCACGTCAGTCGAAGAAACGTGAATGGATTGATGAAGAAGAAGATCGCGAAGGAGCTAAACCCGGAAAAGCGGCTAAGCTCAAGCGGCGACCTAAACTGATCGAAGAGGATGAGGAAGAGTTTGATGGTGACTACCAAACAGCTGACACTCCTGTGGCAGTCAGTATGTCAGTTGCTCGTCCTCCTAAACCTAAATCTCAAACGGGACAGACTCCCCCACCAACGGCAGCCAGTCAGGTTAGGAAAAAGCCAGAAGTTAAAACCGGCAGTAAACCAGAAAGTCGCGATCGCCGTCGTGAAAAGCAAGAAGTCGCTGAACGTCCTGAGCAAATTGTCTTAAACGATTCGCTAACCGTTCGAGAACTGGCGAATAAGCTCAACCTTGCCGAAACAGAGGTGATTAAGCAGCTATTCTTCAAGGGACTGGCAGTGAATATCACCCAAACCCTGGATCTGCCCACCGCTCAAATGGTTGCCGAAGAACTTGGCGTTGATGTTCAAACAGAAGAAGCTGAATCAGAAGCCGCTAAAACCGAAATGCTGGATGCGGCTGACTTGGAATACCTGGTTCGACGTCCACCCGTAGTCACAATCATGGGTCACGTCGATCACGGTAAAACCACGTTGCTGGATGCCATTCGCGAAACCAAAGTGGCACAAGGCGAAGCGGGAGGAATTACTCAGCACATCGGTGCTTACCATGTCGATGTGGAGCATGAAGATAAAGTCCAACAGGTGGTCTTTCTGGATACTCCAGGTCACGAAGCCTTTACCGCGATGCGGGCGCGAGGAGCGCGAGTAACCGATATTGCAATTTTAGTTGTTGCTGCCGATGATGGGGTACAACCGCAAACCCGAGAAGCGATTAGCCATGCTAAAGCCGCTGAGGTGCCGATTGTGGTTGCCGTTAACAAAATTGATAAGGAAGGAGCACAACCTGACCGAGTGAAGCAGGAGTTAATGGAACATGGATTAGTTCCAGAAGAATGGGGCGGTGACACGATCATGGTGCCCGTGAGTGCGATCCAAAAAGAAAACTTGGATACGCTCCTGGAAATGATCCTGCTCGTTTCTGACATTGAAGAACTCTCCGCTAACCCCGCCCGATTAGCCAAAGGTACGGTTATTGAAGCCAACCTGGATAAATCAAGAGGTCCAGTTGCCACATTGTTGGTGCAAAATGGCACGCTGCGGGTGGGTGATACTCTAGTGGCGGGATCGGTCTTCGGTAAAGTACGAGCCATGATCGATGACCGAGGCAAACGAGTAGACGAGGCAGCACCCTCCTTTGCCGTAGAGGTATTGGGTTTAAGCGATGTCCCGGCTGCTGGTGATGAGTTTGACGTCTTTGAACAAGAAAAAGAAGCTCGCGCCGTTGCGGATACGAGAAGCCAAGAACAGCGCGAATCTCGTCTGCAACAGGTGATGTCGTCCCGCCGAGTCAGCCTGAATAGCCTCTCTGCCAAAGCTCAAGAAGGGGAACTCAAAGAACTCAACTTGATCCTGAAGGCAGATGTACAAGGTTCGGTTGAAGCCATTCTGGGTTCACTCAAACAGTTACCCCAAAATGAAGTTCAAATCCGAGTCCTATTAGCGACGGCTGGAGAAGTCACCGAAACCGATGTTGACTTAGCGGCGGCTAGTGGTGCGGTAATCATTGGCTTTAATACCACTTTGGCTCACGGCGCTCGTTCTGCTGCTGAACAAGAGAGTGTTGATGTGCGCGAATACAACATCATCTATAATCTCTTGGATGACATTCAAGCGGCGATGGAAGGGTTACTGGAGCCAGAATTGGTGGAAGAACCCTTGGGTCAAGTGGAAGTCCGAGCTGTCTTCCCCGTCGGTCGCGGTGCGGTGGCAGGTTGCTACGTACAGTCAGGCAAAGCAGTGCGAAACTGCAAGATCCGAGTGCAACGTCGGGGTCAAATGATCTACGAAGGGGTGCTTGATTCGCTGAAGCGGATGAAGGATGATGTCAAAGAGGTCAATGCCGGATTTGAATGCGGTATTCGTATTGATAGATTCAATGATTGGACTGAAGGTGACATCATCGAAACCTATAAGATGGTGAGCAAGCGCCGGACTCTATCAGCGACTTAGGTGATATGTGATTAGTCCTTGGTTAATGACTAAGGACTAATCACAAAAGATAAAGGACAACCCAATGCGCTCTTTTTGGTCTGAACCGTTCTTGTGGATACATTTGGCGGGTTTAGCCGCACTGCCCCTAACGTTAGAGGTTGTCGCGCTAGGACTGGCAACGGGTGAACCCCTGTTACCTATCTGGCTAGAACTCTTAATTGTGGCAGTTATCGGCATCGCACCAGTTTTGTGGATGCAATTGACCCGCCCCTTTGACATTTTTAGTCTGCTCGTGGTGGCTCTGACACCTGATCGCCTAACGGAATCCCAGCGGCGACTGTTGAGCTTATTTGACCGGAAAACCAACCCGCTGCTAACGATTATGGCAGCAGGTTTTATGGTATGGGTACTGTGGCAAATTTATAGCATCGCTCCTTTAGCTGCAGGGGTCGTTCCCTGGACAGTTCAATGGCACATCGCTGGATTGGCTTTGGCAGGAGTTGGGTTTCTGGCAAGCCACTTATTTTTGCAAGTGCCTTTGAGTGTGGTGCAAGTTCTATTCACGAGCGAGGCGGAGTGGGCAGCCACTCAACCTTATCCAGTGGAAAAAATACCGGAAAACTTTACAGTACCAGGGTTTCGGGTCAAACAAATTTTACCTGCGATCGCCCCAGAGTCTTCCTCGGCTGAATCGTCCCCTGAACAGGTGGATTAAAACGGATTAGCGTGACATAAAAGTCAAGGGAGCTTGTTATCCTTACGTCCAGATGGTAGGGGCGACCCGCTTGCACAAATAAATGATGGTGTCCACTCAATTTACTCGGGTCGCCCTTCTTGTTCAACATCACGACGTCAAAAAAAAACAGGCATGTTGGCAATCAGTTGTTGCAAATGTAACAATTTAAACAACGCAGCTCCGTTATTCTGAAAATAAGGTTAAAAAATACAAATAACAGTTAAGAATTGCTACGAACTCATTCTGTTCAGATCACGATAAAGGTTTATGAAAAGCACAACTGTATCCGAATCCAACCAAATTTCCCCAGATAGTCCAGTTTGGGACAATCTCAAAGAAGCGATCGCCGCCAGTTCTGGATTTCAACGCTGGCAGATGGAGCATCCCGCCGCCCATCACCTTCAGGATCGCAGCTTGGAGCATCGGGTGCGTCGGTATTTGCGGGATACCCTCGAGACTCTGGCTTACTAAAAAAGGTCAATTGGAGGCAAACCCTGACTCAGGCGGGTAATCTGTTGCAGGATATCCGCTAGGCGATCGCCTTCAACATGAACATCGGCGGTTGGATAATTGTCTAGGATCTCGATCAGGGTGATTTGATTATCATTGAGCGCCGAGATCACGAGGGCAGATCGCAAAGACTGGCGATTTGCCCGGTTAGTCGGAGTATGAATCACCTCACTCACTCGATCAAGCATTACTTCTCCCACAGGAGTATTGAGAATCCGAGAAAGCATAATCCCATTAACTGAAATAGGTTGGGTTAAAGTCGTCCGTAGTTCTTCGGGTTGCTTCCCAGCCAAATCCAGATACGCTTGTAGAGAACGTGATAACTCACCTGTTTGGGCAAATGTCGAGAGTTCGGGAACCGATATCGTCTCTCGCAGAAAACGATATTTTAAGACGACGGATTCTGAGGCGTTAGCAGCCCAGCTATAAGACCAGACGCCAACGGCAATGATCCCACTATACAGAAAATGTCGTAAATTCGATAAATAGTTAGACATTTAAATTAGGAATAGGGAACAGTAAAATAATCAACAATCAACAATCAACAAATTAAGGTAATAAAGTACCATCCGGCATAATGGCGTAGCTAAGTTTAGCGTTATTGAGGATAGTATTATCCAAATCAGCCCCTCTCAAATCAGCCCCTCTCAAATCAGCAGCCGTCAAATTCGCATTACTTAAATCCGCCGCCCTTAGTTCAGCAAGGCTTAAGTTAGCACCAACTAGGTTAGTACTCCCTAATTTAGCCAAATTTAATCCAGCGCCAGCCAGATTCGCACGAGTTAGATTCGCACTGATTAATACTGCCACAATCAGATTAGCTCCAGTTAACTTCGCATCCGTAAGATTGGTAGAAACCAGACTCGCACCACTCAGGTTTGCATACTCAAGATTGGCACGTCTTAAATCGGCGCGGATAAGATTAGCACCAGCCAGATTAGCCCCCATCAAATTCGTATTGCTCAACAGAGCATCTGGCAATTGTACTCCGCTCAAATCACACTCGACGCAGCTACCTGTTTGTCGTAATTGTTCTAGGTGTGCTGAATTGAACGCTTGCGCTGAGGGGTGTAGCAAGAGAGAGGCAAACAGGATTAGAGGAGGAAAGACTTTAAATGTCATGGCATAACTTTTTAGGATGGCTAACTGTGATGACTCAATCCGAAACTCTAGAATCTATGACTCCTATCACTTAAAGCTTAGACTATCGTCACCAAAAATTAACGGTTTGCATCACCCGCCCTTTAATTAAAATCACAGATAGTGAGAAGATACTGGCAGTTGACAGGTCACAAGAGCGACAATCAGAGGAGTGGGTTATGCTAGAAAGACTACTGCTAGCGATCGCGGTTACATTCTCAGTGTATCTATCGGTAGACGGTGGATTTGACAAAACACCGATCCCTTCAGTCTTACAATTACCAACTCTCCCCGAACAAAATTTGAGTCCATGGCAATAAACAAGCGCGATGACAGTTAGCAGCGATTTATGGCAATCCAATCAAGATTTAGCACAAGAGTGTCTCACGCACCCTTTTGTTCAAGGTATTGCCACAGGGACACTTGAGCGCCGGAAATTTGCTTACTATGTTGGTCAAGATGCCTTTTTCTTAGAAGCGTTTGCTCGCGCTTATAGCGTCGCTGCTGCTAAATGTTCCAACTGGGATGAATTTAACACCTTTCATAATCTTGCGGGTAGCGTTCTCGAAGAATTACGCCTGCATCAGAATTATGCCACAGACTGGGGAGTCAACTTGCCACAGATTGAACCAGCCATAGCGACGCGGCGTTATACTGACTTCTTATTAGCAACAGCTTGGGGACGTGAGATTGGTTTAATTACAGTAGCAATGACACCCTGTATGCGCTTGTATGCGTTTTTGGGTCAAGAATTAGCCAAGGATGGCATTCCCGAACACGCCTATACGGATTGGATTCGCACCTATAGTAATCCTGAGTTTGAGCAGTTAGCGCAGCAATTAGAGCGGTTGACGGATCAATACGCCCAACTCTCAGCCCCTGTCAAATCCAGTTATCGCTATGCTATGCTGTGTGAACGAGACTTTTTTCATTCAGC
>CAKZMA010000422.1 GCA_937127375.1 uncultured Coleofasciculus sp.
CCGAATTTTATCGTCAGTTAGAGACAGCACCGATTAAATCCGAAGCGCTGCGACAAGCGCAACTAGGAATGATTCGGGGAGAGGTGCGGTTAGAAGAGGGGAAATTATTGGGGAGTGGGGAGAGTATTACCTTACCCCCAGAATTGGCACAGATAGGGGATAAAGAGTTGTCTCATCCCTACTTTTGGTCAGCGTTTACGATGATTGGTAGTCCATGGTAAATAAGTAGGGACTGCTGAATAAGTCTTGTGGGAGGGTAGGGAGCAGGGGAAGCAGGGGAAGCAATGTAGAGACGTGCCATGGCACGTCTGGGAACAGGGAACAGTTTTAGGGTTAAATTCCCCACCATAAGAGTCCACCCACTAATGCAGCAATAACAACCAGAGCTACCCAGATAAACTGATTATCTTTGGTATTAACCGTACTCAGATCGATCGCCTCCGGTTCAACTGACTTTTTCAAACTGGGATTGCTTCTAGTCACCCCACTACCTCGGCGATCTCTAGGATCACTTTCAGAAATAGCACCTAAATCAGGAATCTTGGTCATCCATTCTTCGGGTCGCTTGAGTTGGGGGGCTTGGAGGATGTAGAGTAAGCCTGTGGACTGTTTGCGAATCTCCAGGTCAGGATGCTTGGTTAATTGCTGACCTAGGGCGATCGCTTCAGTTTGCTGTCCGGCGGCTTCATAAGCTGTAACCAGCCACATTTGCGCCTCTCCGCCGACGCGAGAATTGCGGTTGATCAAGGTGCAGGCTTTTTCAAGATGCTTCACCGCAGCGCGATAGTCACCCCGCTCAAAGGTAGCTTTTCCGGTTTGGTATTCGATGCGGAATTGTTCTTTGTCATTGGTCATTGGTCATTGGTCAAAAACTTGACATGATCGAGACACTTATTCGTGCCATTGGGTGAAGTTGTATCTAGCTGTTGGGTTGTATCTTGAAATTACACGAAAACCTGAAAGAATTAAAGTGCTAAGGAACTAACGGGTCAACCTGATATTCACGTAAGGTTAGACTGACAGCCGTATTCAGTAATATAGGTACACTGATAAGGGAATAGGATTGCCGGATACAGGATAAATTTTGCGCTTCACTAAATCGCTGACTCGCTATATAACCTATTTTGAGGTGAAATAATGCTGAAATTTTCTCTCCTGCAACACCGTTGGCTGAACATTATGCTCACGCCTTTAACCGTGGGAGTCGCTTGGATGATAGTGGGGGATAGCGCTGTAGAGGCTAGACCGATTCAGTCATCGCGCTGTTCTTCGGTGATTTACGGTAGCCCAATTCCAGCGCCAGTGCCAGTTAATCCAGTCACCGGACGACCTTGTACTTTTTCCTCTGGAGGTTCATCCTATCGCAATTATCGCGATCGCGACTATCGTCGATATAAAAAACCGATTCGGGGAACTATTCGTGATTCTACGCTAATTAACCCCACGATTATCGATTCCACGATTTCCGATTCTGTCCTGGTTGACCCTGTGATTATTGATACACCCCGGTCTACCAGACGCCGATCGCGATCCGGTAGAGTCCGCATCCAACGCTCAGAGGTGATTGATCGCTCTTCGGGAATCCGGATTCGGATTCGGTAATCATTCCTAACGATAGAATTGTACTAAGTAGTCGGACTTTCATTAAAGTTTACGGTTAAGATTAGGGAACTCACGGGCAGGGAACAGGAATAAGGACTTGAGGTTTTTTACAATTCTTAACTCAGCCCAACGAACTTTATATCCAGGTACTTACGCTAGTTTCTCCGATTAAACAGAAGCAGCAATAGACTGAGACGACGTGTTTCAGTTCTCTAGACGATTTGAATTGAACTTCAAGCCAATGCCAGTTACTACCAAAACTCAGCGAACTAGTCGTTTTATCGATCCCTGGTCTTATATTGCTTTGGGAGCATCAGGGTTGGTGCTACTGGCATTGATGGGGTCTCAGTTTTTCTATAAAAAGCTGGTATCGGAGAGGGTATCTGTTGAGCCAGAGGCATCGGTTGAACTCGAGTCGATACAACTCGAACCTCGGCTGGTTGGTGCGTTGCGGATTGATGTGAGAGCATTGCTGCCAAGCAATACCTGGGTGATCTACGAAATTCAAATTCTTGACCAAAATGGAGACGTGATCGCCTCTGCGATGAAGGAAGCCTGGAGTGAGTCGGGGACGTGGTACGAGGATGGAGAGTCAGGGAGTTGGTCGGAATCCGATTTGCAGGGAGGACTCGACGTTCAGGCAAAGAAAAATGAGCAAATAACCGTGGCAATTGCCGTGTTGGAGTATGGTAACACCTCTGGACAAGAACTCGAACAACCTGTGGGATTTAAGGTGACGGTGGAAAATGGGGTTGTAGATACCCGCTATTTGTGGTCAGGTTTAATCGGTTCGGCAATTCTGGGAATTATCGCCATCCTTGCCACACCCGTCTCAGGGAAAACCGCGATCGCGAAAACAATTCAGGATAGCGATCCCAGTGGACGCGCTACGGTGGGAGGGGCTGATCAACTCGTGCGGGTCAAGATCAATGTTAAAGCTGACGAAACCTTCCCCCGACAACTCACCGCCCGTCTGGTGATTAATGATGCTTATGGGGAACAAGTCTATGCCCGTGCTATGCCTATGCATTTCATCTTGGGAACAGAAGATACCAGGAGGCATCAACTCCAATGTTTTTTCACCTTAGACCCTCGCAGTTCTTATGGGTTTCATGTCGAGGTGACGCCAGATGCACCCGTGGATCAGACCAAGCTGACAGTACGCGATCGCAACCACACTCTTGTTCCCGTTGAGGTTGTTCATATTCGCCCATCTCCTTTATCGGATTTATCGGATCATCCCCAAGATAAACACCCCTGATCCAGCACTCGTTCACTGTCTGAGTGAGAACTCAAAACTCTGTTTATTCTAGGAGTTTAACTAATGTTAACTAAGATTTTTGCTGGGGCTGCGATCGCGATCGCCCTCTTGACAATTACAGCCGGATATACTCAGCGTTCTGCCCTCGTCCTACGAGCCGAGAAACAGGATAACTATTGGCCCCGACATGGAACAGGATTATCGGGCGGTTATCGCGGCGGAACATGGATTCTTTTACCCAATCGGTCATCTTATGGCGGATTTCGTGGCGGCGGTCCAAGTGCAGGAAAATAGGGATTCGTCATTGGTCATTTGTCAAAACACTGATTTCACGGATTTATTGGAGAGATAGGGGTAGGGAGGTGAGAGCTTATTGACACTGATTACACAGACAAGGAAAGTTCTCTCATTTTCCCCATCTCCCTCATCTCCCCCAGCTCCCCCATTTCCCCCTGTTCCCAAGTCCTTGACACACATTGATAACTGATGACTGACTAAAAATTCATGGCAGATCAAGGAGTCTCAACAGACAACTCCAATGTTGAACCCGTCACTCAACCCCCGGTTTCATCATTAAATCGGCTGCAACGTCGGCTACTTTTGGCGGCGGCGGCGGTTTCCTCTAGCTGTGGATTAGCGGTTGAACTTTTACTGGGAACCCTGGCTAGCTATTTAGTAGGGAATCAAGCGCTGTCTTTTGGAGTAGCCGTGGGTGGCTTTTTAGCCGCCATGGGGATTGGCTCTTACTTAAGTCAGTTTATCGCGTCCA
>CAKZMA010000423.1 GCA_937127375.1 uncultured Coleofasciculus sp.
CTATGGCATCAGCCAAAATAAATTGGCGGTAACGATGGGAATTGGTCGCTCAACGGTTCACTACTGGTATCAAAACACTCAAGATCCGTCGGCTGAAACAGTTCTGGAAATTAGGAAGGCACTGCGGAAGATTGATCCGGCGGCGGCGCAAGAGTTTATTCGGCTGTATCTGGATGAGTCAGATGAGGATGAGGAGTAGTTTTGGGGATTAAGCGATCGCCCATGTCCATTTTGTTACTTATAGTATACAAAAAGTTATTTATTGTATGTAGACTTATTGTCTGCGCTCCCTAAAAATTATGCTGTGAGGCAAGATAGCAAACCAGATATTAAACAGCGCTTTGGCAAAGCGATAAGACGACGTCGGCGAGAATTAGATTTTTCTCAAGAGGAACTTGCTGAAAAAGCTAACCTTCACCGCACTTACATCTCAAGTATTGAAAGGGGGAGTCGCAATCCCTCATTAGAAAATATTGAAAAGCTAGCTAAAGCACTAAATATATCTGTTTCTGCTCTCTTTACTAATTACGGCATTGAGGTAGAAGAGTGAAGGCTAAAAAAACTAAGCTAAGCTACAAACTTGGACTGCCAGAAGCCATAGCGATGAAAATCTACAAGACCAGTCAAACAAGGGGAGCTGAAAAAGATACTGTATACCAAAATCGTGTAAAGAGATGTAATACCGTCCTAATCCCAATCAGTTCTTGGAACAGTAACTTTCTTCAACCAGAAGGTGGATTCGAGAAGGGTTATATCGTTCTTGCTTCTCCAGAAGATTACTTTTCTGATAATCCTCCAGAGCCTCATCCCGATTTACCCAACGACCTAGAGCTTGGCAGAAATTTATTAGTTCTTTATGAAACAAGATATCACTGGAATAATTACCCTCCGAGTCAGTACGATTGGTCTCCAGCAACTTCCCGAACTCCACCACTTGGCGGACAATACATTGCTCGTGTACCCGACACTACCCGTTCTGATGACTCTCAGATAAGACATGGATATACAGGCACAAAGACGGGAGGTCAAGGGGCAGGAATCCGCGTCTATGAGTATGCTTCTTCTCAAGAGATAGAGGCAACTAAGTATCAACTATCTTTTTTGGCTTGGCGAACAGAGGGGATTATGGATATGGCTCGTCAAGAAGGCATATCGAATCTTGAAGAATGCCAGCAGAGGATCGA
This sequence comes from uncultured Coleofasciculus sp., assembly GCA_937127375.1. Lineage (GTDB taxonomy): Bacteria > Cyanobacteriota > Cyanobacteriia > Cyanobacteriales > Coleofasciculaceae > Coleofasciculus. The sequence goes on from CAKZMA010000423.1 coordinate 1,185, forward strand.
GAATAAATGTCAGGAAATGGATCTGGCTAATCTGGAAAAACTTCAGGAAAATAGGCTACTGGATGGTCATGGATGTACAGTTTGCCCTCTTTGTCTAGAGCGAATTTCGGCTAAAGAACTTGCTTCTCGTGTTGAACAAGCTGAGGGCAGAAATGTCCCAGATTTAACAGTGACTACAGCCAATCTTTTTCATGTTAAGGAATTAAGAGCAGGAGTATATAACCATCGACGTTATAACCTGGGATGGGGACATCACCACTGTAATGCAGCCGCAAGAGATTGGGGAGTTGAACATACGCTAGAATGGATGGAAAAAGTCCTCCGAAACAATCAACGTATCAAATAGTTCTACTTACCTATATTATCCATCGTTCAATAGCTGAAATAAGGGTTCTTTTTGCCAATCAAAGGCTGATTTCTTAACTTCTGGTAATAACTCAGATGGCTCGGAACACCGTAGAGCGATTTTGTGACACCAACGCTCCTCAATTTCAACGAGAATGGCTTTACGCCCTAACATTTTAGCAGCTTGTCCCACAACACCTGAGCCAGCAAAGCAATCCAGAACGACGTCACCTGAATAAGAACTGGCTTTGATAATATGTGTAATTAGATCTAGGGGCTTTTCCGCTGGATGTTTACCCGGATAAGGTTTGACTGTAGGGAAATCCCAAACATCCGTGTAGGGGATATTAGCTGTTACACAGAAAGGTCTGATTATTTTCTCGTAATCAGGCAGTTCGGGAACTTGGGAACTGAGTTTAGCAAATACTGATTTTAGTTTTTGATATTGCTCAGGACTTGGGATATTCCTGCCAGTTTCCCAATTGGATACCGCACCACCGTGATTTACGCTACCATACTCACCAATAGCTTCTGTTAGTTGAATTGTAGATAGTCCTGCTGCCAAGCGAGTTTTTCTAAGTAAGCTGCCAAAGGCGGATAATGAAGTGGTAGCAGCAGAGCGAGATGAGCATCTTCGAGTAGCCTGTTTAGGCTCTTCTGGGGATGCTGACTCAGCAAAAATAATCCGCTCAGAATGTAAATACCAACTGCGTAGACTTTCCTTGTTTGTTTTCTGCTTCCATCCGTCATACCCTGGAGCATTGGGCTTTGTCCAGGTGATTGAAGCGAGTACATTAAATCGTTCAGCTAACATCACCTCAATTCTGGCTGCCATCTTGAGAGAGGCACAACAGTATAGGGAACCGTTGGGAGCTAACACCCGTTGCCATTGCTCTGCTATAGTGTCTAACCAGTTAAGGTAATCTTGGTCATGTTTAAAGTCTTTGTCACCCGTAATGTTGGCTTTTTTTGTCGAATGATAAGGTGGATCAGTAAGGATAAGATTAACTGAATCATCAGGTAGCAAGCGCAGTGTATCTAAGCAATCTCCGTGATAGAGAGTGACTTGAGGAGATTTTAGGTAAATTTTCATTCTCAAAGGAAACGTTTGTCATGTCTACACTCATCCGATTTTAACTCGAATCTTGATCATTGAGTCTGTGTTAGCCACAACTTATAGTTGTCTAGCATGAGGTAAGCTTCTAAAAATAGAAAAGCAAATTTAGTATCAACAAATAAGGTGGGCAATGCCCACCCGACAAATCAACCTTTCACGCAAACTACCTGCTTCAGTGTCGCCACCACCTCCACCAAATCCGCTTGATTATTCATCACTTCATCAATGGGTTTATAAGCGCCGGGAATCTCATCCAAAACCCCGCCATCTTTGCGACATTCAATTCCTTGAGTCTGTGTCACCAAATCATCCAGGGAAAACTGTTTCTTTGCCTTGTTCCGAGACATTAAACGCCCTGCGCCATGGGAGCAACTGCA
>CAKZMA010000424.1 GCA_937127375.1 uncultured Coleofasciculus sp.
TAAAAGAGTTCAGTTTATTTCTAGTTCCCGACTTCGGGGACGGAGTGTAACCTATTATGGCTAACCTGCAAATGCTCAATGAAACAGTCTTACCCATGCCAATTACCCGCAAAGCCATTCAGACGGCTGAACAATTTGCGGCGGCAATTCCCAATCAACAAAAATCGGAACAGGTTTATTTGAATACCCTGGCAGTACAGGCGGTGCATGACTATTTACAATTAATGGGAATTGACACCAATTTGCAGCAAAGTGATAGCTGGAATCCAGTGGTGCGGATGTGTGAGGATGTGGCTGATTTGATGGTGACGGGATTGGGGAAATTGGAATGTCGCCCGGTTCTCTCAGACATACTTCCAGCATTGAAAACACCGATTCAATCCTCCACTGTGCCACTCTGCCCGATTCCCATAGAAGTGCAGGATGAACGCATTGGCTATATTGTTGTAGACATTGATCAACAGACAAAAAGAGCCACACTTCTGGGATTTACTAAAACGGCGGGAACGGGTGAATTATTCTGGCATCAACTCGAATCTGTCGATGCTTTATTAGACCATCTGGAAACGCTGACACAACCGCAAGTCCGCCTGAGTCAGTGGTTAGAAAATGTCTTTGCAACCGATTGGCAAGATGTAGAATCCTTACTGGAAACAACCACCAACCCTTCATCCCCTCAGCCCCAGGGTTCTCAGTTAAATTTGGGTCAATGGTTTGAGCGGATTTTTGACGAGGGGTGGCAGGCGATTGAACAGTTCTTTGGCGCTAAATCTAATCTCCAACCCCAATTTCGCGGTGAGTTAGCCTCGATAACCCCTAGGGGAGAACGGGGACTACAATTACTGCCAGAAGCCGATGTGATGCGGGCAAAGTTGCTGGATTTGGGGCTACAATTGGGAACTCAAATGATTGCCCTGCTGGTGGCATTGACTCAGGAAACCGATGGCAGAATTAGTCTCTTTGTGCAAGTCTATCCAGCGATGGGTGAGTCGTATTTGTCCCCTCACCTGAAACTTATTTTACAGTCTGATCCGGGAGAGGTTCTCCAAGAGGTGGAATCGAGAGGTCAAGATATCTGTATTCAATTGCGACCCTTTAAAGTTGAACCCGGAACCCATTTTAGTTTACAAGTGATTTTGGGTGAAATCAGCATCACCGAATCCTTTGTTGTCTGATTTTTTCCCCATTACTGCCATGAGTGAGTTAGTCGTCTTAAATTTAGGACAAGGGGATTTTAATCAGGGATTTCCTTCAGTTACGGCGCGGTTGGGACAACCGGGTAATCTGGGGATGCAAATGAGTGGTTCGTTGCCTCCAGCACCGGAAATTCCGCAATTGTACACGAATTGGCGACTCCTTTATCAGTTACTTTATCGCCAGAATAAACGTTCCCCCATCGAAGTTGCCCCTTCTGGAATTACTAATATTTCTGATGGGGCGTTTGGGGAGATTAGTCAGCGGTTAGAAGCGAGTTTTAATGGGTGGTTGGCGGCGGCGGGATTTCATGGGATTGAGTCCCAATTGAGAACTCAATTAAGTCCGAGTCAACGGGTTCAGATAATTGTTGAAAGTGATAATGATCAGGTCTGGCGACTGCCTTGGCATCTCTGGAGTTTGGCGAAACAGGATTTCCCTTATGCTGAAGTTTGTTTGAGTAGTTCTAACTATCCCGCCCCAATTCAGCAACGGTTTAAGCCTGCGGGTTCAGCGGTGAAACTGTTAGTGATTCTGGGAAATAGTCGCGGACTTAATCTTAAGAAAGATTGGCGTCTGTTGCGACAGTTGCCGGGGGTAGAGGCGACGTTGCTGGTGGAACCGGAACGCGAGGAATTGAATGATCAACTGTGGCAAGCAGGGTGGGATATTTTAGTCTTTGCTGGACATAGCGTTAGTGATGAGAATGCCCAAAATGGACGGATTTTTATTAATCAAAATACACAGCATAATAGTTTAACCATTTACGAGTTACAAGAAGCCCTGAATCGGGCAATTGAGCGCGGGTTACAGTTGGTTATTTTTAACTCCTGTGATGGGTTGGGATTGGTACGAGATTTAGCCGCCGCCCGGATTCCCTTACCGCCAACGATTGCTATGCGGGAACCTGTTGTTGATGCGGTGGCTCAAGCTTTTTTACAGTATTTTTTGCGGGACTTTGCTTGGGGAGAACCCTTTCATTTAGCAGTACGACAAGCGCGGGAACGATTGAAAGGATTAGAGTCTCGGTTTCCGGGGGCGAGTTGGTTGCCTGTGATTTGCCAGCATCCGGCGGTGAAACCGTTAACGTTGCCGGAATTGCGGGGTTCTGGGCAGTTGCCGAGTCGGGTTTCTGATGCTGCTATTTCTCCTAGATTCCGATTATTTCGTCCCGCTTTAAATGGGTTAATTAAGTTGACCCCAATCCTGGTATTTGGCTGTATCAGCAGTTATGTTTTAGCCGGGGCTTGGATAGCTGAGTCTCTGGATCAATTGGGCGTAGATAAGCACAAAAATGGGCAGCTTTGGCAAGCTCAAATTTACTACCGCATTGCTACTTGGTTTAATCCCAGTTATGCCATTCCTCACTACAATTTAGCCTATCTCTGTGATAAAGAATTGCATGATGTGAATTGTGCCTTTCAAGGCTACCAACGGGCAGCGCTACGGGGACTTCCCGAAGGTTATGCACAAGTGGCTCGTTTGCAGATTATTGATGATAACCATAGAGAGGCGTTATCGGCGATTCATCAATGTTTACAACTGACGGACTATGATGCTGTTAAGGCTGCTTGTTTTAAAAATTTAGGTTGGATATTATTAAAGGAAGGAAATTTAATTGCAGCGGAGAAAAATCTGCGCCAAGCGATTGAATTAGAAGTCGATAGCCCACATTCCCACTGTCTATTGGCTCAAGTTTTAGAAGCAAAGGGGAGAGAACAAGCGGCGCTGACAGCTTGGGAGAATACACTGCACTACTCACAACATCGCATTCCCGAACAACATGACTGTATTAGTTGGGCAAACCAACGTTTAGAAACCGGGGGAAATTGATGAAATCTCAACAGTTTATGGCAATAAGTCTAAGTTTACTGGCGACGATTGGGTTAACAGCGCCACGTTGGAAAATGGATATCGCTTTAGCCACAGCCGGGAGACTTGCCAACGGACAAATTATTCAAATTAAAGGTGAGGTACAAATCGAGCGATCGCATGGTAGTATCTTATCGCCAAGTCCGGGAACCTCTCTGTATCCCGGCGATCAACTGCTGACAACAAACGGGGCGCAAGTTTTGGTGTACTGTGCGGATTCAACCCCATGGGTGGTATCAGCAGGGGAAACCCAGTTGAATCGCTGCGCCAGGGAAACTGAGGAGGATAAATGTAACAGCAATTTGGTGGATTGTCCCGATCGCGGTGATAAAATTGCTTGGAGTAATGCGCCTATTCCTTACCTGATTAGTCC
>CAKZMA010000425.1 GCA_937127375.1 uncultured Coleofasciculus sp.
TTCATCTTGCTCGCTACCCATTCCCAACTTAAATGCGTGACAACTTAATCAGGATTTACACAGCAACACTACTTATGGGGGTAAAGGTGCGTTACGCTACGCTAACGCACCCTACGAGTCTTTACCTCCTTAACGGTTAAATAATGACGAATGACTAATGACGAATGACTGACTTCCTGGGAAGTCGATGAGAACTCGATAAGAACTCGAATAACTCCATCATGAACTCAAATCACCACCGGATTTAATAGCAATTAGCAAGAGAAAACCCTTGCGATTAACTGAGTTCACGAGGACATTCATGTGTTATCCCAGATTTTGGCACAGGCGACGACTCAATCAACTTTTCGGATTACTCCACCTATATTTTGGCTGATTGTAGGTGTTCTACTTTGCCTAGTTGAGTTCTTTATCCCCAAATCTTGGTCGAAGCGATGCCGATTTATTGCCCTGATGATGGGTGTAGGTGCGCTACTTGTCTCATTTATTGTATGGCAGGGCGCGATCGCACTGGGGTTTGAGTGGCAATTTCTGATGTATGACGGGTTTAGCTTACAGGTGATGTATTGGATGGGATTATCCTTTGCCTTTGCTATCTGGTTGCGCCCTATGTTGATTCGGCGTCCTAAATATACTATCCCAGAGGCGACTCAAGCCCAGGTATTAACCGAGATATTACCCGGAGAAACAGGGCGAGTCATGTATGAGGGTTCCTCTTGGCAAGCCTGTTGTGCCGATCCGCAGCTTGCGATCGCACCTAACCAAACGGTGTATGTGGTGCGGCGAGAGGATAATACCTTGATTGTCATGCCATAAGTTGGTTATTCGTCTTTCGTCCTTCTATTTGGAAATAGTCAGATGTTCACATTGCTGTTAATGCAGACAGAAGTGAATCGCATTGATGCCCAAACAATTCTGGCACAAGCGACTACAAAGTCAGCATTTATTCCTCATCCATCCTTGTTCTGGTTAGGTAGTGGTGTTGTACTTTGCCTACTGGAGTTGTTTCTGCCAAAAGCCTTCACCCAAAAGTTCAAACTTGTGCCTCTGTCGCTGGGAATTATTTCCCTGATCATAGCGTTTAGCTTGTTTAGAATGACAAGATTTATCGCATTTCGCTGGCAAGTCGCTTACTGGATGTTACTGTCTACAGCCTCCATTATCTGGATACGTCCGATGCTACTGAAGCGGAAAAAATTTAAAGTGCCAGAAGCAACGGAAGCCCGCACGTTAACTGAAATTTTACCTGGAGAAACCGGACGAGTTCTCTATGAAGGCAGTTCTTGGGCGGCGCGTTGTCAAGAACGGCAAATGAGTATTCCTGCCAATCAAACTGTTTATGTTGTTGGACAAGAGGATAACACATTAATTGTTTTGCCGGAACATTTATTTCGAGCCTAATGGGTTCATTATCCGTGGTATTTACAAAACATCAAGCCAGTACTATTTAATGGCTGATCAGTTCACATTCAATCAAATTGTATCTCACGAGGAGAATTTAAAATGTATCAGTGGTTTTTTATGGCATTTATCGCCTTGACTGGTACCACCTTGGCAGGTAGTGTCAAGATTATTAAGCAAGGAGAAGAGGCTTTAGTTGAAACTCTAGGTCGATATGATGGTAAAAAATTAGAACCCGGTCTAAATTTTGTGATTCCTTTTCTGGATCAGATTGCCTGTCAGCAAACGATTCGGGAACAAGTGTTAGAGATTCCGCCGCAAAATTGTATTACTCGTGATAATGTGTCAATTAGTGTAGATGCTGTCGTTTATTGGCGGGTAATTAATCTGGAAAAATCTTATTACAAAGTTCAGGATCTGCAAGCCGCGATGGTGAATTTAGTTTTAACTCAAATTCGCTCAGAAATGGGTAAACTTGAACTGAACCAAACCTTTACCGCCCGCACTGAAGTGAATGAAATGCTATTGCGGGAATTAGATATTGCCACAGCACCGTGGGGAGTCAAGGTAACGCGGGTAGAATTGCGGGATATTGTACCATCTAAAACCGTGCAAGGGGCAATGGAATTACAGATGTCAGCGGAACGGAAAAAGCAGGCGGCAATTCTGACATCGGAAGGGGAACGAGAAGCAGTGGTTAATAGTGCCAGAGGGGAAGCTGAGGCACAAATCATTGAAGCACAAGCGCGTCAACGAGCCGCTATTTTGGAGGCGGAAGCGCAACAAAAGCAGCAAGTTCTTAAGGCGCAAGGGACAGCCGGTGCGATGGATATTATTGGCAAAAAGTTAAACGCTGATCCCTCATCAGCCCAAGCACTCCAGTTTTTATTGGCACAAAACTATTTGGATATGGGGATAAAAATTGGTAGTAGTAACAGCAGCAAGATCATGTTTATGGACCCGCGCACGATTCCAGCGACGTTAGATGGGATTGGTTCGATAATAACAGAGGAGAGTAATGGAGAGTT
>CAKZMA010000426.1 GCA_937127375.1 uncultured Coleofasciculus sp.
ATTCTACGCCGCGTAACGCAGTATTTCTACCTCAGCACCATTGTTAATAGCTATTTCGGCACGTTGTAATACTTGCTCAGTAACCGTATCACTCAAATAATATTCCCCGCAATTATAACAAACATCTGCTGGTACACCTTTTAGAATTACAATACACTCATCTCGCTGTAACATGACAGTAACGATACCAGGCTAGGTTTTACCATGCTGGTCAATCAAACAAATCATTAGTATTTACCTTCTTTTTTGATGACTGGGAAAGTCTTTGAACCGGGAGCATGTCAGGTTTGACATAATGTTCATGCTAACCCACTCTCGTTGGGTTACTCTACCCTTCGGGAACTCCAAAGGAGTACGAGAAGGCTTCGCCTACGTTCGTCAACCCAACCTACTGGCGTTGACATGCACTCTTTGAACCCGTTTTAACGGGTTTAAGCTTTTAGCCCGAACTTTAGTTCAGGGCTTAATTTGCGGCGGATACTACTTCAACACCTCCTTTAAATACATCCCCGTATATGACTGTTCATTCTCCGCCACATCTTCCGGTGTCCCCACCGCAATCACTTCTCCGCCTTTATCTCCCCCTTCAGGACCCAAATCAATCACCCAATCGCTACAGCGAATCACATCTAAATTATGCTCAATTACCAACACCGAATTCCCTTTATCCACCAATCGCTGTAACACATTTAATAAATGATGGACATCATAAAACGATAATCCCGTTGTCGGTTCATCAATTAAATACAACGTCTTTCCTGTCGCCCGTCGCGATAACTCCGTCGCCAATTTCACCCGTTGCGCTTCGCCTCCGGATAACGTAGGTGCAGGTTGTCCTAAATGTACGTATCCTAACCCCACATCCACTAACGTTTGTAACCGATTCACCGCACGGGGGATGTTCTTAAATACCTCCAGCGCTTCCTCCACTGTCATATTTAAAACATCAGCAATCGAATATCCCTTATATTTCACCTGTAAGGTTTCTCGGTTATATCTTGCGCCTTTACAAACCTCACATTGCACATAAACATCGGGGAGAAAATTCATTTCAATCACATTAACGCCCTGTCCGCCACAAGCTTCGCAGCGTCCCCCTTTAACGTTAAATGAAAACCGTCCAGCTTTATACCCTCTGGCTTTGGCTTCGATGGTTTCAGTAAAGAGTCCGCGAATCACATCAAATACCCCAGTATAGGTGGCGGGATTAGAACGCGGGGTTCTACCAATTGGGGATTGATCAATGACAATCGCTTTATCGACGCCATTTAATCCCTTGACCTTACTTAACTCTTTTGGAAAGGGTATCTTTCGACTGAGATGATGTTGCAACGCTGGATAAAGGAGTTCATTCACTAACGTAGATTTCCCGGAACCGGAAACCCCAGTAATGCAAACTAATTCCCCCAATGGAATCTCTACATCAATATGTTTGAGGTTATTTCGGTGGGCATTTTTGAGAACTAATGCTCGCCCGTTACCTTCCCGCCGTTCCCCTGGTGTTTCAATTCTCTGACGTCCGGATAAATAGGCTCCCGTTAACGAGGTTTCACTATTGAGTAATTCCGTGAAATTTCCCTGAACCACAATGTCGCCCCCATGAATTCCCGCCTTGGGACCAATATCAATAATCCAATCAGCCGTGCGAATGGTTTCTTCATCGTGTTCAACGACAATTAAGGTATTCCCTAAATCCCGCAATTTCTGCAAGGTGGCTAATAACCGCCCATTATCTCGTTGATGTAACCCAATACTCGGTTCATCTAATACATACAAAACCCCCGTTAATCCTGCGCCAATCTGAGTCGCCAGGCGAATTCGTTGCGCTTCTCCTCCCGAAAGCGTCATCGCCGCCCGATCTAGGGTGAGATAATCTAAGCCGACATCTAAGAGAAATTGCAATCGGGCTTTAATTTCTTTGAGGGCAAGTTCACCTATTTTTGCCTGACGGGATGAGAGTTGGAATTGGTCAATCCGTTGGCGACTTTCACCAATGGAAACCTCAATTAAATCCGTAATCCGATACTGTCCCAGCCGTACCGTTAAGGTTTCTGGCTTTAATCGTTTCCCTTTACAGACTTCACAGGGTTGATCAACTAAATATTGTTCGAGTTTCTGTTTATAAGTATCGGAACTGGTTTCGTCATATTGCTTTTGCAGAATCGGAAGTACCCCCCGATAGCGGCGGTAATCGTTATATTCTTCGATCCAAATTGGATTATCCGCGCCATAGAGAACCACCTGTTTCTGTTCGGAATTTAGTTTCTGCCAGGGTGTCCCCAGTTCAAAGCCATAAGCTTGTCCGATATTGTAGAGTAGGGACAAGTAATAGGAATTATCTCGCTCCGACCAAGGCGCGATCGCACAGTA
>CAKZMA010000427.1 GCA_937127375.1 uncultured Coleofasciculus sp.
AGCCAGGATTCGACTTTTACGATGAGGGAAGCAGGAATATTTAAGAATTTGGCAATTTGATGCTTAGTGATGCGGAAGTTTTGGGCAGGTTTGATGCGGCGAAATAAGGCAGTCATGATCGCTTGATTCCTGGTTTAATCGTTTGTTTAATTGGTTGTGCCTTAAAGCTGTTCGTTGGGAACATCGAAAAAGACTTCAAATTCAGCATCCGGTATAAAACGCTTGAGAAAGCGTCGGTAATCCTCTGCATCTTGACGGTTGAAAAATCTCGCCACTGTATGCCGTCTGGCATCAGGTAAGAGTCGGATAATTGCCCAAGGGCGGGAGTTATTTTCTGGTTGTGAAGTGGGTTTAGGCAGAGTTTTTCTGGCTTCCCCTCTGATGGTGCTTAAGGTGCGTTCAATGAGTTGCCAAAGCTGTTCCCATTGTGGGCTGGTATCGTTGGGCATCAAATTCCATTCGTTGATGGGTGCTGGTAGCCATCTGAGCATGTAATCGTTTTGACCCGTTTTAGAAAGTTTCCAGGATAGGCGTCGAGTCTGTTTGCGGCAGACATAACCTTGTTGGCGCAGGATAGCACAGATGCTCTCGCCTTCGGATTGAAGGCGTAGCCAGTCGGAGTGTTTCATCGTCGAAAGCTGGATAAGGTTGTCACGGAAGAGCGATCCGCCCTGTGCGCCTTGTAAAATTGCAGCGCTCTGTTACGCGATCGCCTGAACTTGTTTGACCGACGTATGTAAAAATCGGTATTTTTATTTTATGTATGTAATAATCAAAAGTCAATATCCTATTTGTATATATGAGATAATGCACAGACAGGTTATGGCACATTCAAAAAAGTATGACGAGCAAGCGCGGCAGACCCAAGTCAGCCAGGGAAAACGCAAAAAACGTATCGCTGATGATTACGCCGAAGGGGTGGAAGCTTCTGCAATCTCAAGCGCAGCAATTGGGAATAACCAGGTCAGAACTGGTGGAGCGATTTGCCAGAGGAGAGATTCAGGAGAACCTTTCGCAGCTAGCCGAAGAACGATTTCTGGGGGAATCCTTCGCCAACTGATAGAGGAGAACGCGATTCAGTTGGCTCATTACCGATCAGAAGTGGAACGGCTGGAAAAAAGGCAGCGCCAGCTTGAAGAACTGTTTGACCAATTAAGGGTAAAGACTGGCGAAAACCTTGATGATGAGGACAAGGTTAGCGACGAGGAAAGACAATGACAAACAAGCGCGGTAGACCGAAATCAGACCGGAAGACGATCAGCGTCGGGATACGGCTTGAACCCCAGGATTGGGAAAACCTCAATCAGCTAGCAGCCAGTCTGGGAATGACCCGCACGGAACTGATCACCCAAATATCCAGAGTCCAAAATCCACAAGACTTACAAGCATTTCAAAAGGCGAAATATCTGGGGGAATCCTCAGCCAATTAATCTTGGAAACCCAAGAGGAATTGGCATATCTGGAACAGAAGTTACCTCGATTGAGGGCGCGGCTTAGCTGTCTTCAACAGCTATACCGGGATTTGCAGCAAAAAACCAGTGAAGACGGCGACGAGGAAGACGAAGTTGGCGATGAGGAAGGAGAATGACTAACAAGCGCGGTAGACCAAAATCAGACAGGAACACCAAGACGGTGACATTGAGACTCGAACCGAGGGACTGGGAATTATTCCGTCAGAAAGCCAAAGCTCTGGGAATGTCGAGATCTCAGTTAGTGCAGAGACTAGCCAGAGGAGAAATACGGATCGATTCGGCGATACTCACAGAGGAACTACTGCTGGGGGAATCATCCGCGAACTGATTGATGAAAATGACCAGTTAACCGTATATCACAGTTCGCAAATAGAATTCCATAACAACCGACTCAAACAGCTAAGCAATAGAAGGGCAAGGCTAGAACGTCTTTATGCCGAGTTGCAAACAAAGACTGGTAAAAACCTTGATGATGAAGACGAGGTTAGCGACGATAAAGGAGAGAATGACTAACAAGCGCGGTAGACCGAAATCAGACCGGAAGACGATCAGCGTCGGGATACGGCTTGAACCCCAGGATTGGGAAAACCTCAATCAGCTAGCAGCCAGTCTGGGAATGACCCGCACGGAACTGATCACCCAAATATCCAGAGTCCAAAATCCACAAGACTTACAAGCATTTCAAAAGGCGAAATATCTGGGGGAATCCTCAGCCAATTAATCTTGGAAACCCAAGAGGAATTGGCATATCTGGAACAGAAGTTACCTCGATTGAGGGCGCGGCTTAGCTGTCTTCAACAGCTAGACCGGGATTTGCAGCAAAAAACCAGTGAAGACTTCGACGAGGAAGACAAGGTTGGCGATAAGGAAGGAGAGAATGCTAATGACTAAAGCATGATTTGCAGGTAATTTCTATATTTTTCCGGAATTATATTCCTCAATCCGGTAAGATATTGAGGAAGCCAACAGAATCAACAATGAGATATGTCACACCGAGAGAAGCGTCTCAAGTTCTCCAAGTCTCGGAAAAAACACTTAGGAACTGGGACAGAGACGACAAAATACGAACAATTAGAACTCCTGCGGGTCATCGACGGTACGATATCGATTCCGTCGTCAATCCAGAAGGCGATACAAGAATCAGAATTCTCTACGCCAGAGTTAGCTCATACAAGCAAAAATCAGACCTGGAGCGACAAGCCGACTACTTGCAATCATTGTTTACAGACGGAAAACTCATCAAAGAAATTGGCTCAGGACTTAACTACAAGCGCAAAGGGCTTTTATCCCTTTTGGGACAAGTCCTGTCAGGAAATGTCAAAGAAGTTGTGGTCTGTCACAAAGATAGACTCGTCCGGTTTGGTCTTGACCTCATCGAATGGTTTTGTCAACAAAAAGATTGTCAACTCGTGGTTCTCAACCGAAGTGACTTATCTCCAGAGCGAGAAATGGTTGAAGATATCCTTGCCATCGTCCACGTCTTCAGTTGCCGATTGTACGGACTCAGGAAGTACAAATCTGCTATCAAGGAAGATTCGAGTCTACCCAGAGACAGCCTTAGCTGAAACCTGGCTTCACTGGATATCAGCGGCTCGATGGTGCTTTAATCAGGCAATCGCCATACTTAAAGCCCAAAAAATTGGTAAATACGACTTAAGAAAAACGGTGATGGGTTTGGCTCCATCTTGGGTAAATAAAACCCCATACAACCCACGCCAGTTGGCTGTATTTCAGGCGTTTGAAGCGCATAAATCCGCGAAAAAATCAGGGGGAGATGCCAAATTTCGCTCAGTGCGTGAACCGGTTAAATCCATCCGCTTTCAAAAAGACAACTGGAAAAAAGGAACGTTCTATCCAACACAGACTAAGGGGCTTTCTTTCAAGGCAAGTGAACCGATTGCTTCCCAAATGCAGAAGGTGCCTACCTTGGTACTCGACAGAGGACGTTGGTTTATCTGATAGAGGAGAACGCGATTCAGTTGGCTCATTACCGATCAGAAGTGGAACGGCTGGAAAAAAGGCAGCGCCAGCTTGAAGAACTGTTTGACCAGTTAAGGGTAAAGACTGGCGAAAACCTTGATGATGAGGACAAGGTTAGCGACGATAAAGGAGAGAATGACTAACAAACGCAGCAACTGAGTTAATGATTAGAGGGTGATTTACACGATCGCACAGCTTTTCTCCACTCAATCCGATACAATAACTCAATCAGCATCCGGTAATTGCTACTAGAAACGATGACCCAGCCAGAACGCCTACGCCGTTGGCGACTTCTCTTAGGGGGTGGAGACGCCGATGGTATTTGTCAGGAGAATGGTCAGGGAGAAGCCGCAGATTCCTTTACCCTCAATCCAACGGATCAAGCCATTGATAATGCCCTCAGCGCCCTCTACGATTCTGACCGCCGTGGTGGACTTGGGAGTTCTTCCCCCAATATTGCCCGTTGGTTAGGCGACATTCGCACCTATTTCCCCTCATCAGTCGTACAGGTGATGCAAAAAGATGCAATGGCACGCCTTAACCTGCAACAGATGCTGCTGGAACCGGAACTGCTAGAAGCCATTGAACCGGATGTTCATCTCGTGGCAAATCTACTATCCCTTAGTAGCATTATGCCCAGCAAAACCCAAGAAACCGCCCGCCGTGTGGTGCGTCAAGTGGTTGAACAATTGCAGCGTAAATTAACCAACCCCACCCGCCAAGCCATAATCGGTAGCCTCAACCGTGCCATTCGCAACCGCCGTCCCCGCCATAATGAAATCGACTGGAACCGCACTATCCGGGCTAACCTAAAACATTATCAACCTAAATACGGCACAATTATCCCCGAAACCCTAATCGGCTACGGACGCAAACGCAGTTCTTTACAAGATATTATCCTCTGCATCGACCAAAGTGGTTCTATGGCAACGTCTGTCGTCTATGCGGGAATCTTTGGGGCGGTGCTAGCCTCTCTCAGGGCAGTACAAACCCGAATTGTCGTATTTGATACGTCGGTTGTAGACTTAACCGACGCCGCGCCAGATCCCGTAGATTTACTCTTTGGTACTCAACTGGGAGGCGGAACCGATATTAACCGCGCCCTCACCTACTGCCAAGGACTGGTGCGTCGTCCTCAGGACACTATTTTAGTGTTAATTAGTGACCTATATGAAGGGGGAAACCGGGAAGAAATGCTTAAGCGCGTGGCGGCATTGGTGGGATTAGGAGTTCAATTGATCACACTGCTTGCCCTCAATGATGAAGGTGCGCCCATGTATGATCATTGGATAGCCGAAAAACTTGCCGGATTGGGTATCCCAGCCATGGCTTGCACGCCTGACCAGTTTCCTGATTTAATGGCTGCTGCAATTCAGCGTCAAGATATTGCACAATGGGCGTCTGCACGGGGGTATGGTGTTTAGTAGGGGTTTGGTTACCAAACCCTTACTCCACCAAAAAGGGGTAGTTAATCTGGATGTAGTGTTAACC
>CAKZMA010000428.1 GCA_937127375.1 uncultured Coleofasciculus sp.
TTGGTTGACCTGTTCAACTTTTGTCTCTCTCTCGCCTTCTGAGAAAGTCTGATCCTCTGAAACTCTATATATATAGGAGGCATCTCGTTTTTGAGACTGATTTTCTCGTTTTTGAGACTCCAGTCTCATTTTTGAGACTCCAGTCTCATTCTTGCTTTCGCGGTTGCCGTGTAGGTTGCGAGCCGTCGTAACCATGCATTGGAAGTCAAAAAGCTCTAGCTTCTGGAGTTTAGCGAGCGCTCGGTAAAACGTTGCCTTGCTAACCCGACAAACGTCCATCACTTCTAGAAGCTCATAGCTGTGATAGCTATCGCCCCAGGGGTCAAGTTCTACAAAATAGCTCCAAATTCTCCAGTCAGCGGCGGTAAGCTTTGCTGCCCTGAGTTTTTGCAGAGTTTGACAGGTGAGTTTATAAAACATTCCCCCACCCCCTGTTTGAGATAATATGGAAGGTTTGTATAATTGAAATCTCGTTAATCATCGTTATTCCTATGCGGTGTCAAACGAGTACGCCCCCTCCCTGTAACTTTTGGGGGCGTATTTTCTGGCGCAGAGCTGCTTGTGTTACAGAGCAAGCTTACTGATGTTGCTCAAAGCCTAGAGGTGAGCTGTCAGCATGGGCGGATACCCCCGTTCCTCTAACCTCTGGATAAGGAAAGCGGTTTAGTTAAACTGAGATAGTCTGGGATTGCTCCTAGTCGTTGGAGGGGATCTCGGAGAAATACTCTTGTTTTCTCTTCCATACCCCTGTACAGACGTGCGAGGGCGCGTCTCTACATAGTTTCGGTAGGGTTCAGGCATGGGCTTATATTCGCGCTAAAATAAATTTTACAGAAAAAGTACCTCAAAAAATATGCGGTTTCATGAAGCTATCAAGTTAGTTGTTGAGGATTACGGGATTAAATGGGTGGCAGTTGCCCAACGCTCAGGCGTCCCAGCCACGTCTCTGTCATCATTTATCAATGGCAACCGTGAATTCCACACGGATAATCTGGAGAAAATCCTTGATGCTCTACCGCTGGAGGCACGGGCTAAGGTTTTTAATCTGGTTCTTAATTCCGGGACAGTTCGTGTTCGCCCAACGCTCTCGGCAATTATTTCTGAGCTTTCCCCCGATAGTCGGCGCGATCGCAAGGAAGCAGCGGAGGCTATTCGCGAAATCAGTAAAAAGTTTCTCGAAAATAGCGGCAATGTAAACATTGAGGATAAACTCGCATCCGTGGGTAAATAAGGGAGAAAGTGAGCGTGACTGATACTCTGGATAGTATGAGCAATTCTCAGAAACCAGCGATAGACGATATCCTTAAACAAGCTTCCCAGCTCTCGCCGGAGGAAAAAGCCCAATTAGTCGAGCGTTTGCTGAAGGTTCAGGGATTGTCTGTAGTTTTCGGTAATTCCCAGGTACATGCTGATTTGGTGGTGCAGCTCAATAATGCTCCTGGTGAGTATCTGGCTGAAGTCCTTCGAGCGATCGCATCCCGTATTGACCTAGACAAAAAATGATCATGTATTGCTTTCCATCAGAAGCAAAGCGCTCCCATCCCGGTAACTCTTTGGTTTGGGAACGCCTAAACGTTTAACTTAGTTACTACGTTGGAGTTTCAGCCACTCATCTCGCGATATCTGCCCGTTGCCTTGGCGTTCTGGTTGCGATTGTGTTGAGGTTTTTTGAGGGCGTGGCATTGTATATTGATTCTGATTTTTCCGGCTGTATGCGACAGGACGCCCATCATGATATTGACGTAGATATCGGGTTAAAAAAGCCTGGTCATCAATGTGCCGTCCCAGTCCCCACTGTTCAGCCGCGTGCTTGAAAGCTTGCGCTACTGCTCTATCCTCTGGTGTTCCGCGACTACATTCTTTGCCGCTCTTGCTATATTCCACCAGAGGAACACTACCTACGCCCTGGCGCTTATGCCCACCTATCGTGATCGTGCAAGTTACAACACAACGATCATCGGGGTAAGAAAAATCCGAGTAGGAATCTTCCCAGACACAAACCGAGTCTAGGCGTTCTCGGTACTTTTGCCAAGATACATACAGCCAGCGATCGCCTCCTGGTAAGGGTCGCTCTTTGTAGTCTTCAGGCGCAAACGGTTGGTCGAGTTTTTGGGTAATTTCTAAAAGTTCTTCATGGGTCATCATGGCGGTAAACCTTTTCTTCTGTGCGTTTGTAAAACTTCAGCAAGGCAGGAATTACCCACCTTGCGGTTAATCAACTAGCGATGACTCCAAGCTCGGATAATGGCGGCTTGAGCTTGGTTTGCAGTGTCATAGCGCTTCTTGTTATTGCAACAGAAGGGTTCAGTAACCCATTTTCCATCGACTGGGGAGCGGAAGAAAACCCCCAGAAGTTTCATGCCTTGCCAGACGCGGTAGACCATGCCAAAGATGTCCATGGAGGAGTCTACCTCAATGTCAGAGTAGACCGCTTGGGAG
This sequence comes from uncultured Coleofasciculus sp., assembly GCA_937127375.1. Classification (GTDB taxonomy): domain Bacteria; phylum Cyanobacteriota; class Cyanobacteriia; order Cyanobacteriales; family Coleofasciculaceae; genus Coleofasciculus. The sequence continues at coordinate 2,440 of CAKZMA010000428.1, forward strand.
GCTTGCTCGTCGGCTTCTAGCTTGGCTTCGAGGGCTAGGACGTAGCTAGCTTCTGGGTCGAAGCTTAATGGTTCGAGTAAGTTATTGTGTGTCATAATAAGCTTGAACGTCAATGTTCTAGAGAAGCGCTTCAGTTTGCTAGACGGGGGCGCTTTCTCTATATCTATTATCACTAATTAATTAGTACCTGTCAATTGCCTAGTACCAATTAATACTGTAAACTATTTATATGAACATGAAACAGTTGAGATTAAGGGCTGGCAAAAAGGTTGAGGAGATAGCCGTAGAGCTTGATGTAGCGATTTCCACTGTTCGGAACTGGGATCAATTAAAAACCGTTCCCAGGATGACTCCCATGAAGCTACAGCAACTCATGGAGGTTTACAGGTGTACCTTCATTGAATTGGTACAAGCTGAAGCTGAACGAGACGCGGTTAAATGATTAAACCTCTTTGATAGGTTGCCCTCCCTGGTGCTTGGCGGTGTGGGGAGGGTTTTCCATTGTCTACCCTTAGTTTTTACCACAGTAGACTCAAGCAAGACAAAAGTATACCGTGCTACATTGTAGGTAGGATGAGAGAGGAGGAGGTAACAATGCCCAGGACAAAATTCACAGTATCAGATCATCCCCGGCGGAACGGATGGATGAACGGCACTCAGCAACCGATCCGCAATCCAGAGGTGTTTAGCCTCAAGCTCCCGGTCGATTGGTACGACGAGATCAAAGAAGACATTAGCCGTCACGGGTGGTCTAAACAGGAGTGGGGAGATCATGTCATTGGAGCTTACTATGGCAAATCCCTCGATGGCGAACAAAGCGATCGCGATTCCCAGGCTAAGTCAGAAAAATCTGAGCCAGACTGGGAGGAACTTAAGAAGGAAGTGCTTGGCAAATTCAAGCTGGGGCGTCAGTCTGCGACCTATAAAAAGATTGACCAGGCGCTCGATATGATGATTTCTAGCATTGAGCGATGATAGTTTGTCCTGAGATTCCCCGACATTCTCATCTGAATGATGGCGCGTCTGTACATTAGATCCTGAGCTTGCGGGGATAGCCTTTTTGCATATCCCAACCAGCCCGTTTATGCTGAGATCCATAGCTGACATGAACTGGGCGGTCATCCCCGTAGTAGTACAGGGAATCAAAGGGAATGAAATCTATAATCCACTTCACGAGTTGGCTGCTAGCTATGTCTGCAATGTAAAAGTCAGCCGCTGCACCGGGGCGTGAGCAAATAGGATTCCCTTTTCGGTTTAGTTCATGGGCGCAGTGCTGGTCAACTTTGCAGCAGGTCTGGTTTCTACCTTTTTCGAGGTATTTTTTCAGGTCAACTGAGCAGAAGCCGTAGGTTAGCTGGAAGTTGTCCTTCCCAAAGTAGTCGATGATGGGGTCGATGATATGCTCAAACAGTCGAGCGATCGCCTGGTGGCTCTCTGGCTCCCAGGGGTACGGGTCAATGTCTAGAGAGTGGCGCTGGTAGGTTTGGGTGCAGGTGCAAAATTTTTCTAGAGACAGGTAAGACATTTTGATGAGTGAGTAGATTGACGCTACGTGAGGTGAACATGAGAGGGGGCGGCGGTGGTGAGTAGCCGCCCTGGTGAGCTAGAGGAATCTATCTAGCCATGTCTCTTGCTTGTTCTCCT
>CAKZMA010000429.1 GCA_937127375.1 uncultured Coleofasciculus sp.
TTTACTAGATGACGGAGAAGTCCATTATACAGTTTCAGGTAGAATGTCCACAGGTAATTTTTGTTTTTTTGTCAAAAATACTTTAAATGAAGATGCCTATAATTAACGTTAGTAGAAAAAAAGGACTATATTATGACACCTGAACGCATAACATCAGAAGATATATCAGAGATTTTTAAGTGTATTGTTTTAGTTCCTGAACCCCCAAAGATACCCTTTCCACAAGCCGATGAGTTTGATAAAATAATAGATTTACTTTCCCTTTTACTAAACAGGGAATTAACTAAAGACGAAATTACAGTAAATTATGAATTCGATGCAAGACAGACTAATTACTACACAGATGCTGCCAGATATCTGGGACTAGCTGATAAATATAGAGATCCCACTACAAAAGAAGTAACGTTTTGCTTGACTTCGGAAGGAACAGACATTCTGAATAAAAGCTATAAAGTGAAAATATGTGCGTTAATTAGAAAAATATTAGAGCATGAAGCTTTCTATAAAAGCTTTGAGTCTACTATGAGCAATGGAGAAATTCCTGAAAAAAATGAGGTTTGTGAAATTATGTCAACTTGTGATTTAAGTATAAGTCAAACAACTATAGAAAGACGCTCTAGTACTGTTCGTGGATGGATAGCTTGGATATTGAAATTGACATCTGATGTTTGACAGGGCGAAGAATTCGCGACGGCAATTTAGCCGTCGAACCGAAAAATTTGGGCGCAAATGCGAGAGTCCCTACGAATGTTGCGAATGCGTTAATTTTTGCGATCGCTAACTGCTTTTTATGGCTTTGTGTTGACAAAAATTTTAATGTTATTCATAAAAATAGGGTGGGCATTGCCCACCCTACAAAGATGCGATCGCGGATTGGATGGCTTACTGCCAGACAAACACTTTGGCTTCGTATCCGCCAAGGTCAAGGGTTAAAGTGTTATTGCTGGCTTCCACCTCATAGTTACCTGTCCATTCGTGCCAAATTCCATTCTCCGGAAAGTTGGAAAGAGTATATCCAGTGAGGAAATTATCAGAAAAATTGGCAACGACAGCAACACGAGAGCCTTCACCATTCCAGCGCACATACGCCATAACTTTGGTGTTTGCATCTTCAAAGAAGAAATTAATGTTCTCTGTATAGAGAGCCTGATTGTTTTTTCGCAGTCCGATTAACCCTTTATAGTAGTCGCACAACCCGCGATTATAATCATTACTCAGTAGTTGCCAATTAATCTTTCTGGATTCAATGGATTTCGGCTGATATTCCCCAAACTCTTCACCCATCCAGAGTAAGGGAATACCGACTGCTGTCATTAACAAAACTGCCCCTAACTTGAGCCGTTTGAAAGCTTCTTCATCAAAGATTTCCCGATTGGCTAACTCAATCATCAGGCGTTCGTGATCGTGGTTACTTAGGTAATTTACGACATTAGTCGCTCCTAGGTAGCCTTGACGCTTACAATCAATCACATCCTTAAGAGATTCTAAATCAAACCTGTCACCACAGATATGAGGTTTGACCGTGTGGTAAAAGCTATCATGCCAGCAACCATCCATCGGTCCATCAACATTGGTGATGCTGGGATTTTCGGGGATGTATTCAGCCACGTTGTAAAATGGCTTTGCCTCTGCCGTTTTTTTAGTCTCTTGGACAATCCAATGCATAAAATCGTAGCTAGCCATTTGCCGCGCCGCGTCGTAGCGAATGCCATCAATATGATATTCCGTGATCCAGAAACGAACCACATCACCGATAAACTTCCGCGCTGGGTAAGTCTCTAGCTTTTCGTCATAATGTTCGTAGTTGAATTCGGGTCCCCAGTTGTTATCCGGGTCACGAGGAGAGTGATGATACCAGTAATCATAGTCAATTTGGGTGAGGGGGCTTTCTGATTCTGAGTGGTTGTAGATCCCATCCATAATCACACGAATCCCTTTGCCATGACACTCATCGATCAGATGTTTCAATTCATCGGTAGAACCATAGCTAGACTCAGTAGCAAAGAAATAGCGAGGATTGTACCCCCAACTGTAGTCACCGGGATATTCTTTGATAGGCATTAACTCAATGGCATTAATTCCCAGTTCCACCAGATAATCTAATTTTTCAATAACATGCTGGTAATTCCCCCGTGGATAAGGGTCATCTTCGCCACCGGAAAAGTCACCGACATGCATTTCATAGATGACTAATTCATGGTCAGGAGGTAGGGGTTTATCATCATGCATCCAAACGTAAGTATCAACGATGCGTTGTCCATCTTTGAGCCGCACGACGCAGTTTTGAGTCGAATCTTCAATATCGGTAGCGTAGGGATCATTGACCTCTACCCATTGATCGGCTTCAAAAAACCAAGATTTGGATTTAACCCGGAATTTGTATTTATAAATACCATCTTCAAGTTCAACGGACGTGCGAAAATACCCCTGCTTATCTTTCTCCATGGGAATTTCTTCCCAATTGGAGAAACAGCTAACCAATGAGGCTCCTTCGTTGTAAGGAGCAAATAAAGCAAATTCAATGGCAGCAGTCATTTATTTGATCCCCTTAGGGTAAAATAAGGATTGTTTAAACATGATGCTTATCATAAGCGGTATTTTCCAGAGATAGCTATCTAGCCGAAGATAGATATTGCAATGCCTCTGTCATTGTTATTGTCTATTCTCGTCTTCAATTTAACGTTGATGGGTTGGCAATTTGCTCCTCTTGTCGTGGACGTGAGGATTGTCCTCTTTCACTAGGAGTTCCCCAACTCGATACACCCGACTGGAGGATATATTTTTCCCAAGTCTTAAGTAATATAAACAG
>CAKZMA010000430.1 GCA_937127375.1 uncultured Coleofasciculus sp.
TTACAACAACTCTATGGAAAAGTGATTATTCCCACAGCCGTTGCTACTGAACTAGCTAATACGGAACCTGAGGATAGCAGAGTCACAGCCGTCTTATCTTTGACTTGGATTGAGACTCAATCCGTTACCAACCGGACACTGATTGAAACGTTGCAAAATGAAGGGAAATTGGATTTGGGGGAATCGGAAGCAATTGCCCTTTCCGTGGAGTTGAATGTAGACGAACTGCTGATCGATGAGCGATTGGGTAGGAGAGAGGCAAAACGTTTGGGACTTTCAATTATTGGAGTGTTGGGAGTTTTAGTCGTAGCCAAGGGTAGAGGACTAATTTCGGCGGTGAAACCCATTATGGACGATTTAATTTTGCAAGCTGGCTTTCGGGTTAGTGATCGCTTGTATACCGAGGTTTTACAGGCTGCTGGTGAGTAGGAAATAGTCGAGAAATGCCATTTACAGAATTTGAGGAAAAATTTCTCAGTAGTGGATGGGTGTACGCTGGTAAGAAAGAAATAAGATAGAGGTAAAAGTTAAAAGCCATGTTTCAAGAGCAACCCACCAACAACGATATCGAACTTTGGCAGAAAGTGTTTGACAAAGAAATTGCCCACATTCAAGCTCGCCAAGACTTCCTCAATAATTCTCTTAGAATTATATGTTGCTATTGATAGAGAACTTGCCAAAAGGCTTGCCCAGCGAGCAGTGGAACATGATTATTCAGATATTCGTGAAGTCGGGGAAGATTTCCAGAACTACCTGGAAAATCGGCATACTACTCTATCAGCAATTTAATCCGCGATCGCTGTTAAAAACTTTCTACTCAGATTTTATATATAGCTGATGAAAGTACAAGGCATTGAATAGATTAAATGAGATTAGATTAGGAGTAACCATTGTGACAGAGCCAAATAACCTGAACTTAGAATTCACTAACGAAGACAGTAATAGTGATGAAGCTACATGGATTGACTCAGAGGAGGATGATATTGAGCCAGAAGACGAGGTAATTACAACTCCATTTGATCCCAGTCAAATCAGGGTTGATACGCGACCCATGACTATTGATTTAGTGCTTAAGAGAATTAAATTTGATGAGATTAATTTAGCTCCTGATTTTCAGCGTAACGCTAACATTTGGAACAATAAGGCAAAAAGCAGGCTCATTGAGTCTATTCTTATTCGTATACCATTACCAGCCTTCTACATGGATGCTACTAATGAAGATAAATGGTTAGTTATCGATGGTTTGCAGCGGTTAAGTACTCTGAAGCAATTTGCTATTGATAAAACTCTTAAATTAAATAATTTAGAATTTCTCACTAATTTTAACGGTAAAAATTATGATGAGTTGCCGCGCAATTATCAGCGAAGAATCGATGAAACAGTCCTAACTGTATATTTAATTGAAAAAGGAACTCCATCTAAAGTAAAGTACAACATTTTTCGACGAATTAACACAGGAGGTTTGCCTCTATCTCCCCAAGAATTACGTCATGCAATAAATCCAGGATCTGCAACAAAGTTTTTAGATAAGCTAGCAAAATCTAAGGAGTTTCAACAGGCTACCAGCATTGGTAAGAGAAAGCAAGAACGCATGGATGATCATGAATTTGTTTTGGGATTTGTTGCTTTCTTTCTGACCCCATATCAAGATTATAATGTTAAAGAGGGCAGAGATTATTTTTTTAATGAAGCCATGGCAAAAATCAACAAGATGGAAACAAAAGAACTTGACGATATTGAATGTCAATTTCTTCGTTCTCTAAAAGCAGCTTATTCTATTTTTAAAGAAAATTCTTTTCGCAAAATCATTAAAAATCAAGAAAAAAAACAACCTCTCAATAAAGCCTTGTTTGAGGTTTGGTCAGTTACATTAAGCAAACTCAATGATCCAAAACTTGAAATTCTTAAACAGCGCAAGGATAAGTTAATTCAAGAATTTGTGAGTTATAGTGAAAATGATGCTGAGTTTTTCCATTCCATATCTCAGGCTTCTGAAAAGGTTAGCTATAGATTTGAGATAGTCGAAAAAATCGTTCAAACTGTTCTATCATGATTAGTTCACTTCAATTGAAAAACTTTAAGGCTTTTGAAGACCAGATGCTTAAGTTTAAAACTTTAACATTACTTTCTGGTCTTAACAGTACAGGTAAGTCTTCAGTTATACAAGCACTTCTTTTATTGCGTCAATCTTATCAGCAAGATTTATTGCCAGAACAAGGTTTGGCTCTCAACGGGGATTTGGTTTGTATTGGTACAGCTCAAGATGCACTTTTTGAGGCGGCAAAAGATGATGTAATCGGTTTTGATCTGCTATGGGAAGATGACACGCAGGGAAGATGGCGTTTCGACTACAACCGCGAGGCAGATGTAATAGATCTTTCCTCACCCCAAACGGCTTCTGATGTCTATAAATCAAGTCTTTTCGGCGATAAGTTCCACTATATTCAAGCCGAACGTATTGGTCCCCGGACATACTTCGAGATATCGGATTTTCAAGTACGACAACATGAGCAAATTGGCACCAGGGGGGAATACACAGCACATTTTCTCTCAACTTATAGAGATAAAAATATTCCTAACAGTAATTTGAGCCATCCAGAGGCAAAGTCACTTGATCTAAAAGATCAGGTCGAGGCATGGATGGGAGAAGTTAGCCCAGGTACACGAATTGAAATCAAGTCAAACCAAGATATGGATTTGGTGAATTTTCAATATTCTTACGGACTCAGTAACCCCTACCGTGCTACTAATGTTGGTTTTGGCATTACTTACACTTTACCCATTATTGTCGCCGTACTTTCATCTCCTCCAGGTACACTAATTTTACTGGAAAATCCAGAAGCGCATCTTCATCCTAAAGGGCAATCAAAAATGGGTGAATTATTGGCACTTGCTGCTAGTTGTGGGGTTCAAGTTGTCATAGAAACTCATAGTGACCATGTTTTAAATGGGATTCGTCTAGCTGTTCATGGTGGAAAACTTGAACCCAATGATGTTCAGTTGCACTATTTTGATCGCAAAGAAAAAGATCGACAAATTTACACCGAAGTAATATCCCCACGGATTGATCAAAATGGACGAATTGATTACTGGCCCGATGGTTTCTTTGATGAATGGGATAAAAGTTTAATGACATTACTAAAACCGAGGGATGCGTAAACCATGGATTTAGAAATGGTATTGAACGAGCTGTCCTTGCGAATTCCGGCTGATAATATTCAAGCTGCTCGACAACGGATGTCAGATCTGATTACTACCGCACAAACAGCGGCTGAACTCGGCGTAAATCCTATTCTTCGCACTCATAGTCAGTTTTACGCTACTGTACTTGCACCTGACTATTCTTTATCTGATTGGCTTGTTGATAGAAATGTGGATCGAGAAAAATCACGATTTATTCTCTTATCTACAAAAACTCCTTTCTTGGCAGATCTTCAAAATTCTGAGATTGAGGATAGAAACCTCCTGTCAGATTTTTACTTTGAGGGAGAATCAACTGAAGGTCTGAAAATTGCTTACTTGCTTGAGTCTCTTGCTCTAAGCATCCAATCAGAACCTCAATGGGAGTTTAGTCATTTAGTTTTAGAAGCGACTTTGCTTGAAGATGAAGAAACTTTCAATTCAGAAACAATAACAGTTTTTCATGCTAGCAAAGTTGAACATATACAGGAACATACTCCTTGGATACAGAATCGTCTTAGGACAAGTGTTCGTGATGGAATAGATCTGTGGAACCGGAGAAGTGAACTTTTTCCTTCTCTAATTTTTTGTGAAACCGTTAACCAGCAACTACGAAAGATTGGTACTGGTAACCCAATACTACGACAAGTTGTCAAAAGATTATTTGAGCTGGAAAACTATTGTAAAAGTTGGACATCCGGCTCATTTAATCCAGATCAATTACCGAGCAAGGCTAGTCCAGAAAGTGAGACAAGGCTTCAGCAGTTGAGAAAGAAGTTCACCTTTGTCTGT
>CAKZMA010000431.1 GCA_937127375.1 uncultured Coleofasciculus sp.
TGAGCAATAGCCTTGGATGCTAAGTAAGGAACACCATTACCAATTGTTTTAAACATATTGGTCAGTGACATTTTATCGGGAAGGACAAAAGTTTTAGGTAAAGATTGTATAGCAAGCGCTTCAGCAACCGATAAGCGACGTGCTTTATAAGGATGTAAGTGGACTTCGTTATTTCCGTAACAAGCTGTAGGAGAGTAACGCCATCGGTGAAGACGTTTGTATGATTTTCTGGAATCATCTCCCTCCGCCACAGAAAGAAATCGCTTGAGACCAGCTCTTGGTTTAAAATGGTGTTTAGCATTCGGATGGTTGAGGACTTCGTTTTGCCTAAACCAATATTCAACCGTTAGTTCCTGAATAATCTGATTAGAGCAAGGTAAATGCGAATTTTCCTGAAATGGATCAGTCGCAGCCCAAGGACAAGAGAAAACGGTCTGCTTTGGATATAAAATATAAGTCGCCCAGGGAAAAATTCCTTCAGGCATAAATTTTGTACTTTGGTCAACAGGGAGTGCTATATCTCTGATTAAACTCTGACGAAATCCCAGCAGGATAATTCTCTCCCTATCTTGAGGAACGCCGTATTCTATGGCATTAATCAGACACTCTGTTAAGAGATAGCCAGATTGATTTAGCTTTTCTTTAAGCTGTTCAAAAAAAAGGCGGTGTTTTTTCGTTTTCCACAATCCTTTGACATTCTCAAATAAAAAGAAATCCGGTTGATGTTGGCAAATTAATTCAACATAAGCAGCAGAAAGCTTCCCATTATCGCCGTCCTTACCTCGATTTTTCCCCCCAACTGAGAAGTCGGGACAGGGAGGTCCGCCAAGAAAACCGACAATATCTGTAGATTTCCGAGCATCTTGGATTAAATACCAGAGACGTAGGGCTTGTTCCCCTTCTGTAAGTTGCTCAATGTTTCCATTGTCGGCATAATGGTATCCATATTCGGGTAATGACAGATTCAGAACTTGTCTAGAGTAACGGTAAGCCTCCATATAGGAGGGATTAATTTCATTGACATACACGATATCAAAACCACTGGCTTCAAAGCCTAAATCGAGAAATCCGGTTCCAGCAAAGAAAGAGAATAGTTTAGGGCGAATACTCATTGATAAATTCTAAAGTATAGAAAAATTATACCACTTTAGATAATAAATAATCAGGTAATTAGGTGAGGGCGCAAGCCTTGCGCCCCTACAGTTGGATGTACTATTAAATCTTGAGAGCCACTACATTTTTTTGTAAATATACTTTTACAGAACAGGCTAAAGCTTTTGCCAAAATGGGAGGCACAGCATTGCCAATTTGGTTACATTGGCTTTCTTCAGTACCCTTGAATTCAAACCAATCCGGAAAACTTTGCAAACGGGCTCCTTCACGAACTGTTAACCGTCGTCTACGTCCATCGGGTAAACGGATACGCAGCATATCGCCTGTAGGAGCGCTTAAATTGCGGCAAGTAACGGTTCTCGACGGGGTATCAAGGTGTAAATCTCTGGGTCTAACGCACTTAGAGGCTCTCTCGTATTTTTTGATATATTCATCCATGCTAGGAGTGAGAAACTTAGCGTTTGGGGGTACAATCAGGGCGAATTCTCCCAGGGCTTCACCAACGGTATACGGTGAATTATTATGGGTTTTGGGATGCCATTTCCATCCGCCTCGGTGAGCTACACAAAACAGACGTTCTCTTCGCTGAGGAACACCATAATGTGCCGCGTTGAGGATATCCCATTCAACGATATAGTTTAGTTCCCTGAGAGCGCTGGTAATTTCTTCAAAGTAGGTTTTATTGCGAAATAGCATTCCCCGCACGTTTTCAAATAAAGCAAGCTGAGGGCGATAGGATTTAACCGAATCAAGAAATATAGGGAAACCATCGCGACTGTCTTTGAGTCCCCGTTGATGTCCACCAACGCTAAAGGGTTGACAGGGTGGACCACCAATGATTACATCGGCTCCATCGACTAAATCGGGTTGGCGTGTTAGCGTGGTCTGATGGCAGAAACCATGCAAATTGTGCTGATAAGTGGCGCAGGCGTCTGCTAATTTTTCATAACCGATGGTTCTAAATCCTGCGGCTTCAAAACCGAGTGCTAGTCCCCCACAGCCAGCAAACAGATCAATCACCAAAGGTG
>CAKZMA010000432.1 GCA_937127375.1 uncultured Coleofasciculus sp.
ACCTCCAACCGCTGAATCCGATTCGTCAACTGCGGGTTCGGCGTTCCCGTCTCCGCCTCCTGTTCGGAGTTCAGCGCCTGAAACTCCTCCAAAGCCGTAAACGGCTGATCCAACGCCACATTCAATTCCGCCAGCGTTTGACGCGCCGCCAGATAATTGGGATTAATCTCCAACACCCGCTCATAATAAGGCTTCGCCTCCAGATAAAGCTGCTGGGTAAAACGAACTCCACCCATCGCCATCAGCGCCCCAATATTATCCGGTTCCCGTGCCAAAATCCCTTGATACGCCTCACTCGCCAGTTCAAAATCCTCCAGCGCCAGGGCGAGTTCCCCCTTGACAAAATACGCACTTAAGTTATCAGGATTGCGGGCAATTAACTGCTCAACTTCAGCCTTTGCCAACTCCGGATCTTCTAAGGCAATTACCTGTAACCGTCGCAGTTGAACGGGTGTATTATCGGGATCAACCTGTAATAGCGCCTCGTATAACGCCATCCGTTCTGCGTCTGGGGGCAAAACACCGACTAAACTAAATAACTCTGGTGGTAAATCCGTAGCGGGTTTCGTCGCCAACCATTCGGATAGTACCGCCTCAGCTTCCGTTTGAGAAATCCGTTCCGTTTGATAAGCGATCGCACTCCGTCCCAACTTCACCAGTAAATCATTGGGATTACGGGCGATTAACTGATCATAGATCGCGATCGCCTCATCCGGACGCCCTTGAGCTAAACGAATTCCCGCCAATCCCCGCAAGGCGCTATTCACCACATCAGAATTCGGATTCCGTTCAATCAGCGACTGATACCGCCGCGCACTCGCTTCTAAATTCCCTTCCCGGCGCTCAATCTCAGCCAACAACAATTCCGGTGTAAAATCAGACGCCCCGGCTTCAGTAGCAGTATACGCTGTAATGGCTTCCCTGGCTTCAGCCAATTGATTCTCTTGAATCAACATCTGCGCCACCCGGAAATACAAAAACGGCTCATCCACACCCGCATTAATTAACTGCTGATAAACAGGTAATAACGCCGGATCTGGCGGATCTAAAGGAATCAGCGCACTCGCCAACGCCCGTAATTCAGCCGCTTCCGACGGTAACGGTTGTAGCAGGGAAAGCAGCCGCTGTCGTAACTCACTCCGGGAAATACGCCCCAATTGACTCTCTAACGCCAACTGCTTCACCACCAAACTCCGATTATTCGGTTGCTGCTGAACCAGCTGCTGGTAAAGATTCAACGCCGCCGCCCGTTGAGACGGTAACTCACTCAAAACATCCGCCACTTCCTGCACTAATGCAAACGAAGGATTCTCAGTCGCAGACAGAACATTTCGATACAACGCCACCCCTTGTTCATACAAATCCGTGCGGCGTTGGTTTCGTCCAATCGATGTCAGCGCCCGGGCTAACGGTAAAGCCGCATCTGCTTCACCCCGTAAGGGTTCCAACGTTGCCAACGCTTCATTAATCTGTCCCGTCGCCGCATACGCTTGGGCTAAATCCGCACGCAATTGCGCCTGTTGGGGGGATTGTCGCAGTTGATTCGTAAGAATCTGCACCGCTTGAGCCGCATTCCCCGTTTCTCGTAGCGCCAAGGCGTAAGCCCCCGCGACGTTACCGGGAATTTCTTCACCCGTGGCTTGATACCGATTAAATAATTCTAACCCTTGCTGATAATCGCCACTGTAGGTATAAATTTGAGCCGCCCCCAGAATCGTTTCCGGTGAAGGATTATTCGCCAACAGTAACTCATAATCCGTTAACGACTCAGCAAACCGCCCTTGATAGCCTAACAGTAACGCCCGTTTTGACCGAGATTGGGTATCATTAGGATTCTGGTTTAATAAGCCAGTTAATGCTTCAATTCCTTGTGCTTGCCATTCTTGGCGATAAACCCCCATCTCACCCACTGCTTCCAGGGCGGTTTGATTATTGGGTTCTCGCTCTAGCACATCATTATAAGCATTCCAGGCTTCTTCAATCCGCCCCCGGCGTTGATAAGCAATGGCTAATCCTAATTTGGCGTCTAAAGATTGGGGATTACTGCGTAACGCCCCCTCAAAGGCTTGAATCGCATCATCTACCCATCCTTTCTCTAAAAGCGAGTACCCCTGACGCACCCCGGCTGGAACCCCCTGGGCTTGAGCCGCAGGTACAGCAAAATTAATTGGGGCGATGGGTAATCCCCCGGCTAATCCAACCATTAGGAAACAGGCTAAGACACGGAACCACCGGGACGAGTTTTGGTTTTGAGGAGAGGATAAAATTGGTGTTTCAGCTAACTTATTTTGTGCGTTCATAGGGTCAACTGGTGAAAAACTGTAGAGTCGTCGTTAATACTGAGAAAGCACCCGATTAAGGATATAGCTGAAAATCTGTTTTAACCCGGAATCCAAAAATTGTCTCCGAGAATCCTTCGCGTTCTTGTAGCGTTACCCCCGCCCGTAGATTGGGTGAAATCCGGATATCGTAGAATAATTCCCAGACATCATTATCTTCAGAGAAACCTCGACCAAACGCATAACCGAGTCCCAGGCGATCGTCTTTAAGAAACAGATCTAAGAAATTGAGTCCGAAGTTATAGGTTTCACTACTCTCATCGCGATCGCTATTTTCTAACCAACCATAACGGGCAAACAATCCTAACTTAATTTCCGGGATAAAATATTCCCCATTAATGCCAAAGGCATTTTCGCGATCGCCGTTTCGGGTACCAAAGACGCCATCCCGCCCTGTATCTTTGTCTGTGGCGTAGGTTGCCCGTATAATACCATTCCCCGCCCGGAAACCAATCTCACTGGCAAACGCATCTAAACCAAAATCACCCAAATTCCGATTTGAGGAAAACACAGCCGCTTTCGCTTCCACATTATCGGTAATATTCCAATTCAATAACCCCCCAATCCGAGAACCAACACCTGTAGACGCTAAGGCTGGATTGGTTTGAAACAGGGGGTGGAAGAAATGGGTGGTACTATCCTTGGCGAAACTATTGCGGTCAAAATAAGACGTTAAATCCATTAACCCCGCAACTAAGCGCAAATTCGGATAACTGGGGAGAGAACCCGCAAAATACAGTTCACTCAGACTAAAGCCATCGCCTTCTGTCCCAGCAAAGTCATCCCCGGTGGCTAAATCGACAATAGCACCAAATAAGGCATTGGGCGATACTGGATAAATCCCCTGCAACCGCAACCGCGCCGAAGCATCTTCCTGCTGGAGATAAGCGCCTTGGATATCTAGTGTCGGCGTTAATGCTTCATTTTCCGGGGGAGAATTCTCAGGAATTAAAGAAGCATCGGGTTCATTGTCATCAGATTGGGTGAGTAAGATGGATTCAACCGAATGTTGAGCGGGTTCCATCACTGGCGGTTTGGGTACGAACCCCCTATTATCTACTGTTGATTCCTCCGCGACGGTTAAGTCTCCAGGGATGTGGTAATCAACCGAATGAATCAGGGGTGCAGGTTCTGGAAGTTTTGGAACAATCGCTTCGGGTACTACACTGGATTCGTCACCAAGAGCGAATTCAGATGGCGGGTGATGTTCAATCTTCTCCTGTACCGTCGCGACTACGGGAGGTTTTGGCGCGATCGCTTCGACGACTGGATTGGGTGTATCGGTTTGTGTTATCGGTAATGGCAGATAATGTTCAACGGAGTTTTGCACCGCAGCTACCACCGGAGGTTTTGGCGCGATCGCTTCGGCTACTGACGTGGGTTGCTCTTCCTGACTGTTGACACCATCTGGCAAAATCAACATCAAACCTAACCCCCCAGCCCCCTTCCCTACCAGGGAAGGGGGAGAATTCAAAGCCTTCTCAAGAGCAGGAGAGAGGTTTTCCAGATCCCGTGAAAAGTAAGGTTCATCACCCTCTGCTATTGTGTGGGAGGGTTGAAACTCAGACAAGAGTGAACGATTAAAGTCGAGTAACTGATGCTGACGGCTAGAGGTGATATCTACAATCTCAGAGTGATCTGACTCGACTGTTGGGGAAGCTTCCTCATTCGCCAGAGTGTCATCGGTTAAGGGGTGTTCATCCAGTGCGATGGAGTCAGAATGGCTAGGATTCGCTGATTCTTCAGTAATCGCCTGATCCCCAATTGGAATTGGTTGCTCATTTGATTGAGCGATCGCGGGTGTCATTCCCAGGAAAGCCGCTATGGAAAATAGAGATAGCGCTCCGGCTGAGGTTGATCCCATGGATAGCAGATAACTTAGCCAAATAGACTGCCGTAATTTCAGCGTAATTTGCTTATCAGTATTTCTATTTTTTTGAATTAGTTCTCTCATTAGCACCACAGTTGCTGATAGGTGTACTTGAGGATTAAAACCGTCAATTATTTACTTTTCCTGACGTTTTAAACAGTCTCCGGAAAATCTTCGCAATTGTAGATGCTCGGTCAACTACGTTCACCGACGCCTAATAAAAATGAACAGTTCCGAAACTGAAAAACCAGATAAATACTCTGAAAAATATTACTAAAAATACGAAAGCTAATCTCTTGATGTTTAGAATCTACCGCTTCAAGAGATTAAGGTCGAGTTCGTTTTACTAACAACTCGTATTTTTAATTTATAACTATCCCTGGGCAATAATCGAGTCAATTAAATTGAAGAAAAATTCACAAGGACTGACTTAATTATTCAGGACACCCACAAGCGAAATTCAGAGCCGCGAGGGGATGTATAGCAGGTGGGAAGGGATGTTTGCCCAAAGCTGGTATAACTAAGACATGGTTCTGGAATACGTCGCCTGTTTCCACCTTCCCTGACAATCTAGAAAATTTGTGTTGGTTTATACCCAAGGGTGCAAGCTGTTAAAGTTTACTGTATCTCTACTGTTTTAACCTGAATTCATCAAGATGTCATGAAGAAAGATACTCGCTAGGATGAAGAAAGGATGAAACTTGAGCAGGCGCTAAAATGGATTCGTGGGATTCCCGCCTAATTTGACGGGGAAAGCGAGGGTTTAAATTACTCGTCACCTCTGGTTTTTGCGTTCTCCGGATTGAATGAAATTAACTTGAAAAAGGAGTTTAGGGAACCCTTGTCTGGACATCCGTATTACAACCAACTCATTTTCGGAGCCAATTGGGTCTGTGTTTTTTAGAAGATTACCAACCACAGGAATTTTTAATCCGAACAGAGGATTAGTTTTTCTTTTTCTCCTGTTACTATTAAACAGTGGATGTTCCCAAGATGTATTACAACTTGAGCGATTACCCAACCTATTACCGAACACGTCAACGAATGCCAGTTTTCAACTTCGTGTCGCTCCATCCCCAAAAGACGGGGTTTACAGGGTAACGGGAACAACGAATCTACCGGATGAGAGTCCGATCGCGATCGCGGCGGTTCGCTACTTACACCCTGATCCTTCTCTCCCAGCCAATGAGGATTCAAAGCCAACCTATTCAATTTTGGCTTATCAAGATGTGGAGGTAAAGGGTGGGGAATGGCAAGCTAATTTAAATCTGTGGGAGGTTGCACCGGATGGTAAATATCAAGAGGTGTGGCAAATTGAGCAGTCTGAATTGGGACTGACGTTAGATCCAGACAAGGAGGTACTATTCCTCGCCACGTTAGCGCCGACTGACGCCTTGTGGACGATTCAACAGCAGTTAGAGAACCAGGGGATTAAAGTAGACAAGAGCCTGATTCGCAATACCCTGGATGGCGAGCGCTATGTCCAAGCCAGTCAAATTATGCCGATTCCTTTACCGACGGCATCTACTGCGCCACCCCTGGAACGTCCACAGGATGTGAATGGGGGCTGGGGACCTCGATACATTTTGTTACCTGAACCTCCGAATAAGAGGAAGTTAGACGTGCTGGACGAGCGCCGCACGGATGCACCGTTAGCGCCAGGGGAGTTCATGCA
>CAKZMA010000433.1 GCA_937127375.1 uncultured Coleofasciculus sp.
AGCCCCTCTATGGAATGCCAAGCAGTTTACCCGTGAGATGGAAAAAGCGTATCAGCAAATGTGGGTGAGATATCTCGAAGAATCTAAATGATAGGTATTTGATCAAAACCCTACTCAGTCTGAAGTATCCAATCCCCTGTTTCCTGTTGTACAGCCCGTTTTTCACTGAGACTACTGATTTTCCATGCAGAAATTTTATCAGCTTTAGCTTGTGCGATCGCTCCTTGATTCTCGTTCTCTAATACAATCCGAGATTGAAGCCGAGTTAGCAGGGCTTCCCACTGCCTATCACTTAGTTTTCCGAGGATTGAAATTTCTGGTCCCTCTTCAACCTCTAATTCTTCTTCCATCAGCAGATTCATCACTACGCTAGAGACAGCAAGATCAGCATCTTCTTCAGAAATGTTGCTGGTGTCTATTAGTAAGGTGATGTAATTTTTATCGGGGTGAGTTGCGATCGCTCTGATAACATTTGCTAGATCTTGAGCTATTAATTCCTCTGGTTTGCTCCAGTCTGGGAAAATCACTAAGTTAATATCTCTTAACCGAAGGTTGTTGCTGAGAGAATCTGCCAGATATTTGCGGAAGAGATTCTGGAATAAAGCGCCCATTTTTGCCGAGTAAGCGCGACTGTCCAAGAATGGGGGGGTAGCCTGCATTTTTTGCTTAATCTGCTCACTCTGGCGTTGGCGTAATTCAGGATTAGTACCGAGTGCGATCGCTAATTGAGTATAAGCTTCTTCGCGGCTGGTAATTAAATCATGGATATCGAGCGATCGCAGCAGTGATGCTCCCTTCTTGGAGCGAGAGTATTCTCCTTCCCATACAACCGTCGGTAAACCAACTTCCAGGGGGTCAATTAGCGAGGTCATCCCGGAGTAGGGATAGGAATCTAAATATATATCACTCAGTTTTAACCGCTCTTTAACGTCAGCACGATTTGGTGCAGGATCGAGAATAAATAACCTATCTTCACTGATTCCATGTTTAGTCAAGGTAGCAGTTATGCGCTTGCAGAAAGCAATAACTGGATAGGAGGATGACCAGTTCGAGTTAAACGGATAAAGTAACAATACGGAATTAGGTACACTCGCAATTATCCTTGCCCAAACCTCTTCGATTTCTGGAATTATTTTGTAGTAATTAGCACCAGAGACATAGACAACAGTTTCTTTAGCGATACCTAAACTTTCTCGACTAATACTGGTAGTGGGCAGACTTTTATTCTCCGTTGCAAAATCGAAACACTGAGGAGGACTATCTAACTTAACCAAAGTCTCTGTGTAATGCTGTTGAGCATCATTTTCTGGTTCAGATAATTGACTGGAAATGTAGTAATCTACATGGGGCATTCCCGTTGTTACAGGAGAGTTGGCATCAACCATCTGTATTCTGGCGAGGCGATGCATAGCCAGCAAGGTAATTTGGTGAGTTACTGCTGTGACATTGGTAGAAATGAAAATAATATCTAAATCTGCCTCTCGAATCACTTGCACTTGGTTCGCCAAATCTGCTGGCAGTTTCACTAGGTTATCTGCATGACCTGCACAGTATCTTTCTAAGCGATGATTACTCGTATTGATAGTAAATAAAATAATTTCAAATAAATCCCTATTTAAATGTTTATATATAGGCAGAGTAGCAAATGTTTCTGTTTGCATTCCATAATGAGTAGCAAGGATTCCTAGGCGAATTTTATTTGGCTCTGGGAAACGTTCTACAGAAAACTCACATTCGAGCAAATTACACTGATTTTTTAAGTTAGCTTCTAGGATATCAGCGCGTTGCTTATATATATTTTTCAAATTGAATTGATTAAAGTATAAGGGAATAAAATTAACCAAGCTTGTAAAATAATTGGCAATTTCTTGCCAATGCTGAGATTCAAGATTATTAACTATGTTAGTGTGTATATCATGAACTAACTGAGATATGTATTGATAGTAAACTTTTGCATCTCCCGTTTTCTGAAAATAACGAGGAGACAGAATAAATTTTAGGTAATCTTTTATAAACCAGTTTGGAATGTGTATCAACTCATGTGGCAATGACAATTGCTCCCCACCTCTGTACAACATAAGAGCTAATAAACACTGGATGGCTTGTGGTTCATTTAATCCTTTAGCAATCTGTGCGAATAACTCATTTACGAAAAATTCTTCTGTTTCAGTCAGGGCTTCAGTTTGTATATTGGTTTTTTGGAGTTTTTGATGGACTTGACCTGGAGTATCTACATAAAAACTAGCTAATTGTTCTGTTGGTAAATTGAGCCAAAAATCAGCCAGTTCTTTGCGAGCTTTGCGAAGGTTGGCGACTAAGGCTTGATTAGTTGGATTCTTTTGATACTGATCAACCCAACTCGAAATCTGAGAGATAAATTCTTCTAAATCATGACTGGCGACATCCTGGCTTGGTAGACTGATAGCCTTTTGAAGGCTAACTAACATTTCTTCAGCTTTAGCTAACCTTGGCACAATTTGCAGAACAGCTTTTGTCGCTTTCTCAGTTAACTCGGCATGACCCATTTTTTTTGCTGTCTGGGCTAGCTGCCAAAAGGTACGCCAATGTTCACAATCTTTATGAACCGGATCTTCTTTTCGGAACCATACCCCAGTAGCATCAATGCTCCGAAGGGCAAATAGTCCACTCTGGCAACGCTCAAATTCGTGTACAGCTTTCCTACAACCTTCCCAATGACCATAGTCATCCACTTGAATAATTCCGTTAGGAACAACATTTTCATAAAGTGTGTTGAATATATCCATCGTTGAATCGTACCAGTCGCCATCGGCATGCAAAAGAGCAATATCATCAACCAATGCCTTATTTTTAGGTAAAGTTTCGGCAAATAATCCTTGAACTGCTATGACAATATCTTGGATTTCCAATGCTTGACAGATAACATCTAAATTTTCAGCAATTGGAGCTTTAAGAGTACCGGCGCCAAAACCCGTAAGATTTGCAGGAATGCCGTTATGTTTATCAGCTTCACTAGGATCTGGCATTCCTTCAAAAGTGTCAAAAGCATATAGTAGTCGTGGACGTAGACTGTAGCGTTTAATAATGACTGCCAGCAGCGCTGCTGAACCGCCTTTATAGCTACCACACTCGACGAAGTTACCAGGAATATCATCCAAGCAAATTTGTTTAGCTAGAGAGTAGAGCGAGAGAAGTCGAGATTCACTCAACAGGGTGTAAGGTCGAACAGCATTAATAATTTCTTGAAATTCAGTATTATCAGGACTTCCCAGAATTTTGTGTCCTGATTGTGCCAAAATATGGTGTTGCAAGCTTTTTTGAGCGTCATTCTGCTGCCAGTAAAGATGACTTAGATAGTTATGAGCAATTACAGAGCTAGGATTCAGATCAATTACCTTCGTAAAGGTAGCTAGGGCTTCTGTAAAATTACCTTGGGTGAAAAACTCTTGACCTTGCTGATTCAGTTCCACAAATTTACTTGGCTCCAAGTTATCTGAAACACAAGGATAAATATAGTTAATATTAAAGTTTTCTACATAGTGAAACAACCAATTTAGAAGAGGATCAATTGTGGTCAATTCTATAGCTTGTTCCCTCATTGCTTGCACTTCTTGCGCTTTGTTAAAAAATTTGTGATTACTGGACTGATTCTTGGGGATCATACTTATCGAGTAACTTTGCAAATGTGTGGGCAAGTGCCATTGAACTGTTGGATCTGCCTGGTGGCTAACTGGTTCTACATTTCCACGCCAAGCAACTCCCATAATTTGGGCTGTTTGATAAAGCATGGTATTCCAGCCTCTTTCCTTAAAGTAGTCTAACCCTTGGGAAACATCAGGTGAAACTAAATCATGGAACAAAACTAAAGCGTTTTCTTCGGCAATTTTTTCGCAGGTAACTGCATCATTCAGAGGACTGGGTGCTTCGTGATTACCATCAATAAAAATTAAAGACCACTTCTGATTAAGTTTAGTGGTTAATTCTTCAACTTTATGTGGGCTATACCCCGGTATCAAATCAACTGAGTTAAGCACACCAGCCGCTTTTAGCGAATTTCTAACGCTTTCATAAAACTCAGGTCTGGCTAGTAAAGGATCGATGACATCCAACTTAACTCCTGCTAGAGCTAAATGACAGGCTGACCAACCAAACCAACAACCAATCTCTAAAGCTCTCTTTCCTTTAAACTGAAGGGCAGTGTTGTAAAGTATATGAACCTCGTCTCGATTGAGAAAACCAACTGTTGGTTGTCGTTTATCTACATACCAGTTATGGGGAATGTCCCGACGCAGGTAAGCCCAAGGTGTTGCATAAGTATTTCCCACAATCATATTGGGAAAACAGTGATGAGGTAGGATGATTGAAAATCCAGGCGAAACATAATCGCCGTTTGGCAACAAAGCCTGTTCTATGACTTCCATTGTTTCTTGAATCATCCGCTCTTCCCTAAAAAGATCTTCGGCTCGGCTTTTACCAGCTTGACCAATTGAACGGCGCAATTCTGAATTCACAGCCCAACCTTGAATAGTTGTGATCAGTTCTTCAACTGTGGCTTGCGGATTATCTTTGGGATCAGGCAGCAATTTTCCAGTATCCCCTAACTCTTCTGGGATGCCGCTAACGGCTGATGCAATCACTGGTAAACCCTTAGCCATTGCCTCCATCACAGCTAGTGGCATTCCTTCTGCTTCTGAAGGTAATACAAAAATATCACTAGCATCAAGCCAATCTGGGATATCCCAACGTTGCCCCAAAAACTTGACCTGCTTAGTTACTCCTAATTGCTTAACTTCCTCTTTGAGTTGGATTTCGAGATGTCCACTACCAGCCCAGACAAAGTAAAGTTGAGACCACACTGAACTATGCTTGAGCTGCCGAATTGCTTCCAACTGATACTGAAAACCCTTGACAACTGACAGTTGAGCTGATGTAAAACACACAACCGCCTCTGTGGGAATGTCAAACTCTCGACGGAGGCGCTCGCGAACTGATAACTTCGGAAGGTCAAAATACTTTCTGGAGCGTCCATTGTAAATTACTTGTCCTTTGTCTTGGGGAAGCCTGAATAATTGATGTAACAAATTTAGATTTTCATGTGAGACGGCAATCACTGCTTTGGCTTGAGTATAGTGTCGCGATAGCTCATCTAGGCATAAAGCAAAACGCTCTGCTAGATAGGATGCCACAAAATGATTTACCACGATATAAGGTATTGCTAGCTGAATCGCCACTTGCTTTGCGGCAAAATCAGATAATGGACAGGAGTCACTGAAAATAATCAGGTCAGGTTTTGCTCTCGATAATATATTTTGGGCATCAGCTAAATTGGTTAAGGTGCGAGAAAAATCCTTAACTGTGTCGAATTCCAGCCAAACGTGCTGTATGCCTAACTTTCTTTGGTGGGTTATTATGTCATTCTCTTTCTGACTTTGTACACAGGTGACTCTATAGCCTCGTTTTACTAATCCACATAAAATGGAGTGATTGTACTGTGCTACTCCACCTACCTGCGGATCATCTGTATATAGTAAAATATGTTTAGTTTTAACTAGCATTGATTCTCCAAGATAGTTTCTGCGGACTTCATAATATGCCTAATTTAGCTTGGTTAAAGAAAGAATTTAACTATGGTTACGATAGTGGAGATATTCTTTCCCTTATTCCCAATGCCAGACGCCTTCAAGAAGAAATGGTAATCGGTGGGTCTTACAATCAAGTCTTCTTTGGAGCTGTACTGCCCTATATTAAACCTAATTCAGTCGTATTAGAACTAGGTTCAGGCAAAGGATCTTGGTCAAGAGCGATACTTAAGTACATTCCTTATGGAGAACTACATGCAGTAGATTTTCAAGATGTTGATAAATGGTTAAAACCTGATCTCTATCAGGGAAGGCTGTTACCTCATCAAGTTAACGATAATTCTTTCTCCTGTCTTTCAGATAACTATTTTGACTTCTTTTGGTCTTTTGGGGTTTTATGTCACAATAACATAGAACAAATTATGGAAATATTAAAAAATTCTATTTTCAAAATGAAATCGGGCAGCTTTGCGGTTCATCAATACGGAGATTGGGGTAAACTGGATAACTACGGATGGGAGAAAGGTAATATTCCTCTCGAATTTAAAAATCAGCCAGATGATAAAATTTGGTGGCCTCGCAATAACCAAAATTTAATGTTATCTGCTGCTGTACAAACTGGATGGAAGGTAATTTGTCCTGATCTGGGATTAACACAACGCGATTCAATCATAGTCTTGAAGTGTCCCTAATTTATTCACTAAGGCAATTTAAAATGACAAAATATATTTAAAATCCTTATAGGACTCTAGCTAGTAGGATAGCATAGTTTGACTAATCTGCTGCTGTAACTGCTCCAACTGTACCTTATATCCTACTTCCTGAGGATGCAACTCAACCAACTTTTCCAACGGCGCGATCGCAC
>CAKZMA010000434.1 GCA_937127375.1 uncultured Coleofasciculus sp.
GAGCATCTTGCTCGCTACATTGAATTGAGCATCTTGCTCGCTACATTGAATTGAGTATCTTTTGCTCGCTACCCATTCCCAATTTAAATGCATGACAACTTACTCTTACCCTTAGTCGGGGCGGGTTTAGTTACATCGGGGTGATGTCAGAAACGATAGTCATGAAACCCGCCACGACACACCTTACAGATGTAGGTTTTTTCTTTTCTGGTTGGGACAAGACAAGGGGGAGAAGGTAACAAGAAGACAAGGGAGAAATGACGAATGACTAATGACTAATGACTAATGACAATCTTCACCGTTCACGTTAATTGTGTCCACCTACTTAAAACAATGATTCCACAACAACTCCGCCCAAAGGATAAAAAAAATCACGTTAAGGACTGTACAGACAATACCTGTCCTAACTGTGGACATCAAGAACTATCAACATTCTATGAAGTGCAAAATGTTCCCGTTCATAGTTGTTTGATGTTACCCAGCCAGCAGGAAGCGTTGGACTTTCCTTGCGGTGATATTGTGTTAGGATTTTGCCACCATTGTGGCTTCATCACGAATACAGCGTATGACGCGAAAGTTGCTGCTTATGCGCCCAATTATGAAGACCAACAGAGTTTTTCACCTACATTCAATAAGTTTGCACTCAATTTAGCCCATCGCTTAATTGAGAAATACGATTTACATGACAAAGATATTGTAGAAATTGGTTGTAGCAAAGGAGATTTCCTGTTGCTAATGTGTGAATTGGGACATAATCGCGGTGTGGGGATTGATCCGAGTGTAGTAACCGGACGGGTTCTGAGTGAAGCGAATGACCGAGTGCGCTTTATTCAGGAGTATTATTCAGAACATCATACAGAGTATGTGGGCGACTTTATTTGTTGTCGTCATACGCTAGAACATATTCATCCCACCGCCGAATTTGTCAGTACCGTAAGGCGTTCGATTGGTTCTCGTACCCATACGGCTATCTTCTTTGAAATTCCCTGCACCAGCCGCATTTTAACCGATTTAGCATTCGAGGATATTTACTATGAACATTGTTCTTATTTTACGCCGGGATCACTAGCACGTTTGTTCCGTTCCTGTGGCTTTGAGGTAACGGATTTGTATCGAGCTTATGGTGAGCAATATCTACTGATTGAAGCCCGACCTGTCGCGACTTCCTCTACCCAAATACACCCCTTAGAAGAAAGTATCGCCCAGATGAAGGAGGATATCAACCATTTTGTCACTCATATCAACGGCAAGTTAGAGCAGTGGCGGAACCATTTACACCAGACCCAACAGCAGGGAAAACGAGTAGTTATTTGGGGGTCAGGCTCAAAATGCGTCGCATTCCTAACAACGTTAAACATACCTGATTCGATTCAATACATCGTTGATATTAATCCTTATCGTCACGGTAAATTTATTCCTGGCTTAGGTAAGGAAATTATGTCGCCGGAATTTCTCAAAGCGTATCAACCGGATCAAGTCATCGTGATGAATCCGATTTATAGTCAGGAAATCAAAGGAATGCTTGATCAGATGGGCGTGAATCCAGAGATTATTCCTCTGGGATAATAAATTATTCACAGCTTAAGTAGAAGGATGTGCATCAACTACAGGAGAAAGAAACAATGAGTAAAAATAAACCTCGCGTCAGTATTGGTCTACCTGTATATAATGGCGAACCGTTTCTCCGAGAAGCCATTGATTCAATCTTGGCTCAAACCTTCACCGATTTTGAGCTAATCATTTCCGATAATGCTTCAACAGATAACACTGAGGAAATTTGTCGGTCTTATGCAGCAAAAGATTCACGTATTCGTTACTATCGACACGATGAAAATCGGGGGGCTTCTTGGAATTTCAACCTGGTGGTTGACTTAGCCGTAGGTGAATACTTTAAATGGGCAGCCCATGATGATGTCTGTGCGCCAACATTCTTAGCAGGTTGTGTCGAAGTTCTTGACCATGATCCGGGGGCAGTTCTCTCCTGTTCTCAGACGATGTTCACCAAACCGGATGGACGAAAATGGTGGAAAGCAAATACTTCACCCAACCTAAATTCCCAGAAGCCTGAGAAACGGTTTCAGGGAGTGCTTTCTCATTTTTGGTGCTTGGAAGTGTTTGGACTGATCCGCACCGATATTCTTAGAAAAACGTCTCGAATTGCTCCCTATTACGGTTCAGATAGACTGTTACTGGTTGAACTCAGTTTAATGGGACGTTTCCGGGAGATTCCAGAGTGCTTATTTTTCCGGCGTTGTCATGCAGAACAGTCCAGTCGGTTATCTGCATCAGAACGGGAGGCGTGGATTGATCCGAAAGCGATTCAACGCTCAAAGTTGCTACGTCCTCGCAGTGTAAGTGGATATATTAAAGCGGTGCTGAAATCTCCCTTAACTTGGTCTAAACGTCTGCGCTGTTTTGCTGTAATTCGAGATTATCTTTTCTCGTCTAAAAATTGGAAGAGTTTCTTTAGGAAGAGTGTTCCGACAAAAGTTTAGGGTGAATGGCACTGATTTAAGGTTGGTGGGCAATGCCCACCCTACGGAATATCAAAGGTTTTTGCACTCCCTAAATGCTGACAGGAGCGTGCTATTCAAATCTCAACCGTTAACTTTACTTTTGTCCGACTACTTATGCCATTTAGTTTAAGGTTGACATGGATACATTACTAGATAAAACTTGTCCGATTTGTGCATCACCGCACCAAATCCTTTTTTTTGAGATGTTAGCCGTTCCAGTCTATTGCAATCTCCTCTGGTCGGACAAGCAGGCAGCACAAAACTGCGCCAAAGCAGATATTAAATTAACCTTTTGTCCCAGTTGTGGGTTTATTTACAATGTGGCGTTTGATCCAACCAAGTTGGGATATTCTCAAGACTATGAAAACTCCTTGCATTATTCGCGGCGATTTCAAAACTATGCTGAATCTCTGGCACAGCAATTAGTCGAGCGTCACAATCTGTACAACAAAGACATTATCGAAATTGGTTGTGGCAAAGGAGATTTTCTGATCGAGTTGTGCCAACGAGGAAATAATCGAGGTGTGGGTTTTGACCCTAGCTATGTGCCGTTATCCGAGCATAATTCGCTAAACAATCAGGTTCAGTTTGTTCAAGATTTATATTCGGATAAATATAATACGTATCAAGCGGACTTTATTTGTTGTCGGCACACGTTAGAACATATTTCCAATCCGGCTGATTTACTACAACCGCTACGACAGGCGATTGGTGATCGATTGAATACGGTGGTTTTCTTTGAAGTCCCCAATGCTTTAGAGACATTTCAACATTTAGCTGTATGGGATATCATCTATGAACATTGCTGCTATTTTGTGCCAACTTCTTTAGCCCAAGCGTTTGCTAAATATGGGTTGAAAGTGGATGATATTAGGGAGACATTTGCGGGTCAGTTTTTGTGTCTAGAAGCTTTGCCCATCAACGATACATCGCCTGATACTGCACCAAACCCTGATGACGTTGAAGCGTTACGGGCAGATATTGCTGCCTTTACCGAAAAATTCCAGACTAAAGTAGAAACCTGGCAACAGACGTTAGCCAAAATTTCCCAAGCGGGTCAAACAGCGGTAGTTTGGGGTGCAGGTTCAAAGGGAGTAACGTTTTTGAACTTGCTCAAACTTCGGGACGAGATTGAGTATATTGTGGATATTAATCCGCGCAAGCAAGGGATGTATGTGGCGGGAACGGGTCAGAAAATTGTGCCACCGGAGTTTCTGCGGGACTATCAACCGGATGTGGTGATTGTGATGAATCCTATTTATGAGGGGGAAATTAGAAAGATGGTTGCTGATTGGGGATTGACGCCTGAATTGATGTGTGTTTAGGGAGCGGGAAACTAAGTGCCACGGTTGTAGAGACGTTGCATGCAACGTCTCTACTGCCCTGGAGCCCCAGAGCCTTCTGCCTTAATCAATACCAACATTCAACCGAACATGATATTATTCATTTTGCTGCGCTTCTCGTTGTTTACGAATGGCGTCTCTTGCCGCTTCATGGGCTTCTAAGGTTTTACTAAATAAATGAGTGCCATCATAGCGAGCAACGAAAAAAAGATAGTCTGTTTGTTCGGGATTGAGTGTGGCTTCTAAACTGTCTAATCGGGGACTACCAATGGGGGTAGGGGGTAATCCGGGATTGAGATAGGTATTATACGGCGAAGGTGTTCCCACTTGGGCATAAGTTAGGGGCTGATCTGCCGTTTGGCGAAAGCCTAATCCATATTCAACCGTCGGATCAGATTCTAGTTTCATCCCTCGGCGGAGACGGGCGGTAAATACCCCAGCAATGAGGGGGCGTTCATCGGCAACCACTGCCTCTTTTTCCACGATACTGGCTAATGTTACCCACTCATGTAAACTTAACTGAGTTTGCTGTTGTCCCTGTTGATACACCGGTAAAGCCACCTGCTCAAATTGTTTGAGCATTTGGTTAATAATTTGTTGGGGCGTGACGCGATCGCTCGGGAGTTGATAGGTGTCAGGATATAGGTAGCCCTCTAGGTGTGGTAAGTTACTGGGTAACCAGGGAAACTGATCGTCGGGAATCTGACTCGCCGCTGCCAGAAAGTCTTGGGCTTTAAAATATCCCAGGGATTCAAAATAGGTTGCCATCTGCTGGAGGGACCACCCTTCGGGAATCGTGAACGAGAGTTGCATCACTTCACCCGTCCAAATTTTTTGGGCAACGTCGGGTAAGGGTTGACTGGGGGATAGTTTATAGGTTCCAGCTTTAAATCCACCCTCTGGATCTTGCAGTTTTAACCAATAACCCCAGAGTCTCCACGCATTGGCTGAACGAATTAAACCCGCTTGTTCTAAATCAAAACCGATTTGCTGGGCGGCTGTTCCGGTGGAAATCTGAATTTGTAGGGTATTGGTTGATGCGTCTAAGGATTGATTGACAGGAGGGGATTGTACCCAACTCCACCATGCCCATCCCTGCCATAAACCGATTCCCATGGTTATGGGAAGTAAGGCAAGATAGTAAGACCATTTAGAAAATTGTTGAATTGTTTTATTTGTCATTGGTCAGGGAACAGGGAACAGGGAACAGGGAACAGGGAATAGGGAATGGATGGGGCATGGGGAACAATAAATTCCTCATTCCATCAATCTAAGTCTTCAAATAATAACTCTTCTAGCAGCGGTTGTACTTTTTGAAATTCTTCGGGAGATAATAGTTCTAATTGACCCTTGGGGTTGCGTTTGGCGAAAAAGAGTAGGGGATCAAGGGGGGTATAAATTCCATACTCTTGTTCTTCATGGTAAAAATTCGCCAATAGTTGCAATTGTTCGGGTTCGAGTTCTACCTCTTCTTCGGCGAGTTCAATGCTGAGAATCTCCTCCTCATCCACGGGCGGAAGTTCACCCGCAACGGTTAAGGTAAACGCGGTTCGTTTCAGGGTGAGATTTTGTTCAGCGAGAACCGCTTGGGCATCGGAGAAGATTTCATCGATTTCTGATTCGTCTTCTACAAGGGTAGCATCGGCTAGATCGTCGGCTTGATCATCCTCATCCCAGGCGACAATTTCCACGGGGGAATCGATAGGGAGGAGGAGTAAATAGTCAATGCCTTCGACATTCAGAGAATGCTCGATTGAACAACTCAGCGATCGCCCCGCTTCATCGGTGAGCGTTACATTACTACTACTGTGACCAGATTGTCCATTTTCTTGGGGAAAGTCAGATGAGAACATGCCGTTTTTGTCAAGGCTCATGGAATATCAAAAACTTGCCGTACTCTGTGGATCAGGTGGCAAAGTCTTAGAATATCATGGCGCATGAACTCAAAATCATCATCTTCGAGGTTATCGGTCTAAGGCGGGACATTTTGGTTAGGAAAGGGAACAGGGAACAGGGAACAGGGAACAGTAACGAATGTCACTGCCTGCCTGAGTATTGCTATACAAACCACACCCGACACCCAACATCCCACACCCGAAGGGATAGTTTATCGGTATAAAATATAACCTCGTTTTTGTCAACGACCTAAAGGTACTCGAAAAGTGTTACCTAATTTGATAGTGTAGCTGCTGATGCTTTTGAACATGCCCAGGCTGAGGAGTTAGGAATAAATCAGACACTCAAAAATCAGGGGCAATTGCACGATCAGGCATCACCAACCGAGACTCAGAACTTGGCTGAGATCCACTCGTTCCTGAACCAATGGGACGTTGACACCGATTTGGTATCGGAGTTTAGTCAAGCTTTGGAATGGTATGAATTTGAACTCGGTGAGTGATGACTTATTCAGCGATCGCACCTCCAGCCAGTCCCAGAATTTGGATCAACCTGAACTGAACCCTAATCACCTTTACTTGGTTTGTCAAGGTCGGGTGCGGCTACTGGGTGACATTAGCGTATAATTTACGCTAGTCGGCTTTTAAATAAGTTTCTATTGTAAAAATAT
>CAKZMA010000435.1 GCA_937127375.1 uncultured Coleofasciculus sp.
GTAGAGCGGGTGATGGGACTCGAACCCACGACATCCAGCTTGGGAAGCTGACGTTCTACCACTGAACTACACCCGCAAGTTACTCTCAACGAGAATCTTTAAGCTATTATATCAATAAATTTGCCTCATATTTCTACCTGACTCTGAAGTTAAAGACTTAACCTTGATTGAGTTAGGTGTGTTTTTGTTTACACAAAACCCCTGAAAGTCTTGCAAATAAAGGGGTTGCGAGTTCGGTAGCAGTTAGCTATGACCAAGAACACGCGCTTGGTTGTGAATCCTCAGCTCACAATCAGCTTAATTTCATTGCATCCTGTAAAGTATAGAGTTATAACTGTTCGATTGATCCTCAAACCATTGCACTCCGCAGGGATTACCCAGGATGTTTAACGCAACAGAAATTCTCATAAACTCATTTGTCCAAAAACTCCGGGACGGCTACCACCGGACTTACGGGGGGCTGAAAACTGACTATGAGGACATTATTGCTTGGGCAGGCAGTATGGCAATGGAAAATATTGCCAACAGCGATGCCCTCTATCATAATGTCGAGCATTCTATTCTCGTCACCTTAGTCGGTCAGGAGATTCTCCGAGGCAAGCATATCCGTGAAGGGGGCGTCACACCAGAAGATTGGTTGCACTTTATCATTTCTCTGGTTTGCCACGACATTGGCTACGTCAAAGGCGTCTGTCGTCAGGATCGCGAAACTGAACGACTTTATGCGACGGGCAAAAATGGTGAGATGGTGCATCTGCCTCCTGGCGCTACCGATGCATCCCTAACGCCTCATCATGTTGATCGGGCGAAACTGTTTACCGATGAGCGATTTGGCGGTCATAAACTGATTGACGCGGAACTGATTAAGCTCAATATTGAACTGACTCGTTTCCCGGTTCCCAAAGAAGGGGATCATCGAGATACCCTGAATTATCCCGGTTTGATTCGTGCCTCTGACTTAATTGGTCAGCTTTCTGATCCCCGCTATCTCAAGAAAATTAGCTCTCTATTCTACGAATTTGAAGAAACGGGTGTCAATCAAGCCTTAGGCTATGAGCATCCTGGTGACCTTCGCGCTGGTTATTCCAGGTTTTACTGGAATGGAGTATTTCCGTTTATCCAGGAAGCCCTGCGTTACCTGTCCCTCACCCAAGAGGGTAAGCAAATCACCGCCAACCTCTACTCCAATGTGTTTGTTGTCGAACACGAAAAGAACGAAGAACAACACCGACAACTCGCCCAGCAGCTTAACTCTTAACCTGTAACCCATGAACTGGTGGCAAAAACTGAAAAAGAACCCCCTGGCTCGGTTTGGCGCGATCGTGCTATTGATTTTTTACCTTGCCGTAATTGCGGCTGATTTTGTCGCGCCTTATGACCCGTATGTCTCCCAACCCAATGGTTCCCTGTTGCCACCCACCCAAGTCTACTGGCGCACTCCTGAAGGCAGGTTTATTGGTCCCCATGTTTACCCAACTACCCAAGGACCAACAGATTTAGAGACGGGGGAACGAGAACTGATGGTGGATTGGCAAAGTCCGTCCCCCATCCGTTTATTTGTTCAAGGTTCGGCGTACCAGTTTCTACAACTGCGTTTCCCCTTACCACCAAATTTTGAAGAGGTGGAGATATTTGGCGGAATTCCGATGAACTTGCACTTGTTCGGCACGATTGGTGAAGGCAAACTGAATCTGTTGGGGACGGATGAGCAAGGTCGTGATCAATTCAGTCGTTTGGTGTATGGAGGGCGAATTAGTCTAAGTATCGGGTTAGTGGGAATTGCCATCTCTTTTCCTCTGGGTTTAATTATCGGCGGAATTTCTGGCTATTTCGGGGGGTGGATTGATGCCATGTTGATGCGCCTAGTCGAAGTGATGATGACGATTCCCACTCTATACCTACTCGTGGCATTGGCGTCAGTGTTACCACCAGGACTAACCAGCGCCCAACGATTTTTGTTAATTGTTTTAATTACCTCGTTTATTGGCTGGTCTGGATTAGCCCGGGTGATTCGCGGACAGGTATTATCAATTAAAGAACGAGAATTTGTCCAAGCATCCCAGGCGATGGGGGCTAAACCGCTGTACATTATTGTCCGCCATGTGCTGCCCCAAACGGCCACCTATGTGATTATCTCAGCCACTCTCGCCGTCCCCAGTTTTATTGTGGCGGAATCGGTGCTGAGTTTAATTGGTCTGGGCATTCAGCAACCTGACCCCTCCTGGGGAAATTTGTTGTCCTTGGCAACGAATGCTTCGATTTTGGTGCTACAACCCTGGTTAATTTGGCCCCCCGCCGCGCTGATTATCTTGACCGTGTTAGCCTTTAACTTGCTGGGGGATGGTCTACGGGATGCCCTTGATCCTCGGAGTTTGCAGCGCTAGGGGGAAGAGTTCCATTGGATTGCGCTGGTGGCAAGGTTCGGCGTAGGGCAGTCTTTTGGGCAAAGTCTTTGCCTTCGGTGAGCAGATAATCGAGAAAGGTGCGAGCGACAATGGAGAGTTGTTTGCCATTTGGGTAAACCGCATACCAGTATCGTTCAATCGGGAATTCTTCCACATCTAGAATGGTCAGTTGGTTACAGATGCCCTCTAAGGCTAAGGTATGACGGGATAAAACCGAAATGCCTAACCCTCCCGCGATCGCTTGTTTAATGGCTTCATTGCTGCCTAAGTCAAGCTGTACTTTTAACTCAATATCACGGGCATCAAATAGTTCTTGTACTGCCTTGCGTGTTCCTGATCCCGGTTCTCTCATAATAAAGGGTTCCTCTGCCAAACGCTCTAGAGGAATATTGGTTTCATTCACCAACGGATGATCCGCCGGGGCGATGACAACGAGGGGATTGTCAAGAATGGCTTCGTAGGTAATATCCAGATCCGGGAGTTGACTCATGACATACAAGTCATCGGCATTGTCATTCAGACGATTCAAGATAAATTCATGATTGGTCACCTGAAGCGACACATCGATTCCTGGATAACGCCGACAAAATGGACCGAGTAACCGGGGAATAAAATATTTGGCGGTTGTGATCACCGAAACCCGCAGGCGTCCCTGTTTCAGACCTTGCAAATCAGCGACGGTCATCTCAAACTGGTCTAAATTCTCAAATATGGCACGACAGGTCTTGACGAGTTCCTCTCCGGCTTGGGTAAGATAAAGACGTTTGCCTACTTGATCAAATAAGGGAACACCAACCGCTCGGGTCAACTGTTTCACCTGCATTGACACCGTGGGTTGGGTGAGAAATAGTTCTTCGGCTGCACGAGTAAAACTATTATGTCGAGCAACGGCTTCAAAGACTTTGAGCTGATGCAGCGTGGCTTGCTTCAACGATACTCCTCCTTGATAGAAATAATTTATAGATTATAGTCTATGATTTCTATCAGAACAATATATTTTTCCTATGGTAACTCTGAGTTAATATTTCAGATAACACCAAACAAGTGACAGTCTTCCTTCCAGCCTGCGTTGCCCCCTAACCAATTTGTATGTTCCGGAATAAGCGGTTTGGTTTTAGCCTGTACCTACAGGAAAGCTTAATCCGATCATCGCTGGAATTGGGTGCAACGCCTTTTTTTAGCAGAAGGCTCCAGGGCAGAAGGCAGATTAGTGATAGGGGGTTGGGAGAGCCGTTAAACCTCCGATTAAGCCGCAACTTGATATCAGAAGTCAATTTCTTTAGTCGGCGCGGGCAATTGATCTAAATCAGGGAGTTCGACTAATTCCTTCTCTGTTTCCTTGACCTCGACAGGCAATCGTAGGGGTTCGGGTGTTTCTTCTTCTTCAATGAAGTAACTTGCCAAGGGTAGCGCTTGTTCGAGATCTTCTAACGGTCGAGTAATCACGGTAACAGCAACCAGTTCCCCAATCCGTTGGGCTTCTGCCATACCCACTTGCAGCGCCATGGCAACTTCCGCCACTCGACCCCGGATAATCACGGTACATAAGCCCGCGCCTATGGTTTCGTAACCCGTCAGTTCTACATTTGCAGATTTGAGCATCGCATCCGCTGCACCGACGATCGCGGGAAAGCCTCGGGTTTCTAGAAGTCCTAGGGCTTGGGAACTATGGCGCGATCGCAGTTGCTGTTGCGCCTCTTCTAGCAAATGAGAACCCAGAGGTAAGACAACCTCCAAGTTGGGAAAGGGTCGAGGAATTACCAAGGAGGACAATAATCGACCTTCTCGTTTAGCATGTTCAACCCCAGCTTGCACCGCAATCCGTACTTCTGCTGTAGCGCCGCGCACAATTGCCGTACAGTGACCACTACCAATTTTTTCAAATCCTATCAACGTCACTCCAGACGCCTTGAGCATCGCATCAGCCGTACTCACAATTACGGGAAAACTGAGCGTAGACACCAAACCCAAAGAGGAGTGACGAAAGCGATTCCGTTGAGTAGAGGGGGTGTGGGGGATAATTCCAGGGTTGTATGACTCCATAGCTCGGCTCTCCATGTCGTTGTTGGCAGTTAAGTGTTGCCTCTAATCCAGTCTAAGAAACCCAACACCTCAACGCTAACAACTTATCGGTATAACCTATCTCAGCGCTGATCTTAACACTACACATTAAAGGGGCTAAATGACTCCCCTGCATCAGGAGTCCAAATTATTGATTATAGGGAAATAGAGTTTTGAGAATCCGGTCTACACTACCTTGCCCATAGACAGAGTTTTCCGCCGGGGAGTTAGCAGATTCAGGTTCCTCTTCCGTCGTAGACTCACTGGAACGTCTCTGTGAATCAACAGGTGGGTTAGCATCCTGCTGTTCAGGCTGTTCAGGAGAGGGAGATGGGCTAGAGGCGATCTTAGGTGAATGATTCACCGCTTCTGGGGGATTATAGCTATCAACCGGAGGAGTCGCTGGTGCACAAACTTCGGCAACTTGACGCCCCACATCACCAACAACAGACCCCGCAGGCACAACGGTTAATCGCTCAATCGAAGCATTCCAAATCGTGGTCAGTGAACCGATACAAGCATTTGCCCCAATTGTCCCGTGACCCACGACCAATACACCTGTACCCAGATTGACACCGGTTTCTATCTCTAACGTCCCTTGGTCAGCGTGCAGAATTGAACCTGCACCAATACAAACACCTGCCGCGATAATCACTTGACTCTCAGGATTAGCCCGCAAAATTACTCCCGATGAAATAACAGCACTCGGGTCAATGGTTACATCACCTTGAACATAGACATGAGAGTGACTGCTCAATGGTAGTGGCAGGGGCAAATGCATTTTATAGTTATAGACGTTATAAACGTGAAGCTAATCCGGTCAATAGAATTAGAAGTACCGCGATTTTGAAGTCAGTGATTTCGGATTCCCTCTGTGGAAAAGGAAAGGGATTGAGGATTAAAAATTGTCAATTCTCTGTTGAGCAATTCCGGAGAAAGAATTGAGTTCTTGCTCTAACTCCATCGCCAATCCCCAATCAACGATCACCCTTTCCCTGCCAGCGGACTTCTAACGGTTCCTGACTTAAGGGTTGCTCAATTTGGCTTTTGAATCAGGGTTTCAAAGACACGCCGCTTGGCTTTTGGATCAATGCCAATCAGACGAACATATTCCTCACTATGTTCAGCCATACAGCCTTCTAACCCCTCAATCACCTCAGAAACCTGATTGGATTCGATGGGAGCGCAGCTTTGCCAGGAACTGGTGCGGAAGCGACGCTTGTCGGCGTGTTCGGTACCAATTTTGTAGCCCTGAGCTAACAAACCCCGGATTTGATCAATCGCCTCTTGGCTCAAAGA
This sequence comes from uncultured Coleofasciculus sp., assembly GCA_937127375.1. GTDB lineage: Bacteria > Cyanobacteriota > Cyanobacteriia > Cyanobacteriales > Coleofasciculaceae > Coleofasciculus. The sequence goes on from CAKZMA010000435.1 coordinate 5,766, forward strand.
CGTATCCGCAGGTGATACAGAATCCGCTTTTGAGGGTGCTGATACCGAGGTTTTGGTGCTGGTGCGATCGCGCCGACCATTTGAGTAGACCGATGTCCCTGTTGTCAAGGCTTTACTATCGGGTCGTTGAATAATTTCTTGTAGCACCCGCCGTTTCACATTGGGATCAATCCCAATCAAGCGCACGTACTCGCCCTCATGGTCGGCTAAACAGTCGGTAATCGCGTCCATCACCTCCGATTCGCGATTGGATTGAATCGACATCGCGCTCTTCCAAGAACTGGTGCGGAAGCGCCGCTCATCGGCATATTCTAAGCCAACCCCATAACCTTGAGCGACCAGTCCCACCACCGTTTGCTGAAGATCGGATTCTAATTGAGGCTGGGAACGGGAAACCTGACGCTTGTTGCTCGCCGCAGGTTGACTGTAACGATAACTCGAAGATGCTTTCGCTGGGGTGGACTTGGACGGCTGATCACCTGGTCTTTGGATAATTTCTTCCATCACCCGCCGTTTGGCTTTCGGGTCAATCCCAATCAGGCGGACATATTCGCCCTCATGTTCGGTTAAGCAATCGCTCAGAGCATCAAGCACCTCTGATTCACGATCTGAGTGAATCGCGATCGCACTCTTCCAAGAACTCGTCCGGAAGCGCCGCTCATCGGCATATTCGGCACCAATCCGATATCCTTGAGCTAACAGTTGACGAATTTGTTTCTGCAGGTCTGAATTTATGGCTGTAAATGAAGGCATGGAACTATAAGAATAAGAAGAACGACGAGAAGGTTGATTTCCATTTTCCTGATCAGAGTCAGAGGCTTGAAGCCTCTCCTTGCGGATTGGCGCAATACAAGCTTCATCCTCTGCACACTGATACCCTGATCGCAATGCATCGTTGCAGGCGATCAGATTATGAGCAAACGTGAGATCCTCCTCTTGGACATCGGGCAGTCTATCCGCTTGCTGCTGGTTATTAATGACTGCTCCAGAGGGTACATATTTCCCCGGCGGAATTTCCACATCTTGCACCAAGGCGTGCATCATGACGATACAGCCCTGACCGATGCGAGCATTAAACACGGTGGAGCGAAAGCCAATAAAGCTATCATCTCCAATGTAGGCTGGACCGTGAATCAGGCATAGATGAGTAATAGAGGTATTCTGACCAACCCAGACGGAGTAAGCTTTTTTGTCATCCCCCATCACTCGCCCATCTTCTAAGCCATGAATCACCACTCCATCTTGAATATTCGAGCCAGCGGCAATGTAAAACGGTCCACCTTCGTCTGCTCGAATGGAAGTCCCCGGAGAAATCAGGACATTTTCGGCGATTCTGACATCTCCGATAATATTAGAAAAGGAGTGGACGTAGGCACTTTCGTGAATTTTGGGTTCCGCCAAACTTTTTGACCAAGGGGTCGGGGGTGCCGCGTAGCTACTAACTACCATGATAATATTTTCCTGCCTTGCACAACGTATATCAACGTGTTGTTTTTTTGTTTAAACCAAGAGCATTCCATCCAAATCTCTTGGATGTTTACCCCACTGGAGATATAAATATCTTTGTTTAAGCTGGACTCAAAACATCAGCAATTCCAGATTGTCGAGTTTTCAGAGGGAAGCCTTTGGTTAAAACCAGGGTACTGAGCTGGGGTTTCTTGAGTTGACCCCCTGCCGCCAGCAGAATAGATATTGGCTTTAATACGCCAAATTAGGGTATGAATTCTTGGTCTGGCGGTCAGTCATCTTAGACCGATAAGGGAGTCGGACTCAGGGCTTGCTCATGATTGGTGTTAACGATTTCGGATGACTTTTTTCACCCCAGACTATCGATATTGATCTTTTTTACTGTAGAGAATGTGATTATCTACATTAACGGTGTCGATAATCCCCACTACCATAGCATCAATAGGGCGCTTATCACTTTCACCCACCTGACGGGCTGCGCTGCCACAACTCACCAAAACCCACTCATCCACACCCGCACCGACGACATCTGCTGCCACTTCGTAGTTAGGTAGAGGTTTACCCTCTTCATCCATAAACTGTACTAAGAGAAATTTTACACCTCTCAGGCTGGGTTCTTTACAAGTACTAACGACTGTCCCCCGCACTCTGGCAATTTGCATTTATCCTCCACGGTTGGGATTTTGGATCGTCGGTTTTGGGCGGACTGAGTTGCCGTTTTTTTTAACCAGCGAGTCTTGCCTTTGTCTCAATCCCCAATTAACCTTTCCCATAATTATTTACGGATAAGGGTATTGGTCTTAGGGACGGTTAAGCGGACGGATGGCATTCGTGCTTTCTCGGAACTGTTCTACATCTTCAGTGTACCGAATCGGCAGCACGTACTCTAGGTTTTCATGAGGGCGAGCAATAATGTGAGTGGATAGAACCTGACCCCCATTGACGCGCTTGACGTTATCCACACCAGCGGCTACAGAGGCTTGGACTTCCGACACATCGCCCCGGACGATAACCGTAACCCGACCACTACCGATTTTTTCATACCCGACCAACGTGACGCGGGCGGCTTTCACCATGGCGTCAGCGGCTTCGACGACAGCCGGAAAGCCGAGGGTTTCTACCATTCCAACGGCGATTGACATGAATGTTTCTCCAAAATCTAGGGGTTTGTCTGTTTTGACACCTTGGGAGCGCCAGTATTTAGCCCAATCTAAGCGTAGAGATCTCGCTAATAGGATCGGAATTGCTCCACGGCTTCGCTATATCGAATTGGTAGAACGTATTCCAAGTTTTCGTGGGGACGGGCAATGATGTGGGTGGATACGACTTCACCCCCATTGACCCGATTGGCAGATTCTACGCCAGCCGCGACGGAGGCTTGAACTTCTGAGACATCGCCCCGAACAATAACCGTAACCCGCGCACTACCAATTTTTTCATACCCGACCAAGGTGACACGGGCAGCTTTCACCATGGCATCGGCGGCTTCGACGACAGCCGGAAAGCCTTTGGTTTCAATCATTCCTACAGCAATTGGCACGTTGATTTTCTCCTTGTGAATACGTTGACCATGAGTCAGCCCATCCCGGTTGGGCGAAAATTTGGACGGGAATGCCGAAGTTTAGACTAATAAATTACTAGCCAAAACCAAGCATAAAGAAGCTTGGCACAATTGACAATATAAATTATTATGATAATTCTTAATCAAACTGTTTAACAAAACTTAACTCTAGAGCGATAATAATCGAGAGGTTGGGCAAAATTCTCAGCTTTTGCGAAATGTTGGCGTTGTTTTATAATTTTTTGGTAACCTTTTTATAAGTTAAACTGACCAGTCTCCAGACGCTGAGACAATCACCTCAGAATCAAGCAGGGGACAACGGGTAGGAAAACCGCCTAACCGAACAACTCAAGCTTGGAGAGAAGGTCAAGGCTCTAGGGTTAAGTATAAGTTCAGATTATCACTTTGATTAAGCTGACCTTTAATATAGATAATATAGAGGGACTCAAATAGAGGGACTAAAACAGCGATCGCACCAGCCTTGCGCCAGCGAATCCCTTGGTCAATAGGCAAAAATCTGTATCGATATGATCCAGTGATCAAAAACCAACGAGGTACGCAAGCGGGATGACAGAGTTTCTGAATCAGACAATTTGGTTAGTGCCGTTTTATGGGTTAATTGGCGCTATTTTAAGCTTACCTTGGGCAACAGGCGTGATTCGTCGCACCGGTCCCCGTCCGGCTGCCTATCTTAACATATTAATGACGCTTTTTGCCTGTATTCACGGTTTGGTAATCTTCCGGTCTGCCGTAAATCAGCCGATGGTGAACGAGTTTGTATTTGACTGGCTGCAAGTTGGCGGCGTCAATTTCTCCTTCGCCCTAGAAGTGTCGCCTGTGAGTACAGGTGCGGCAGAGGTGGTGACCAGCCTCAGCCTGTTGGCGCAACTGTATGCCCTAGGATACATGGAAAAAGACTGGGCATTAGCCCGCTTTTTTGCCTTAATGGGATTCTTTGAAGGGGCGATGAGTGGAATTGCCTTGAGTAATTCCTTACTCTTGAGCTATGCCCTGTTGGAAATGCTCACCCTCTCCACCTACTTACTCGTTGGCTTTTGGTATGCTCAACCCTTAGTGGTTACCGCTGCACGAGATGCCTTTTTAACCAAGCGGGTGGGTGACATGTTGCTGTTAATGGGGGTTGTCACCCTGGGAAGCCTCGCCGGTAGCTTAAACTTTAATAACTTATACAATTGGGCAGGAACAGCAAACCTCCCCCCCATCCTCGCCACATTGCTGGGATTAGCCCTAATTGCCGGACCTTTAGGGAAATGCGCTCAATTTCCCCTGCATTTATGGTTAGACGAAGCGATGGAAGGACCCAACCCCGCCTCCGTCTTGCGGAATTCGCTGGTCGTCTGCTGTGGGGCGTATGTGTTGATAAAACTGCTGCCGATTTTAGCCCTATCCCCAGTCACCTTATCCGTGTTAGTGGTAATTGGCACGATCACAGCGATTGGTGCATCCTTAGTCGCCATTGCCCAAATTGATATTAAGCGATCGCTCTCCCATACCACCAGTGCTTATTTAGGGTTGGTGTTTATCGCCGTGGGAACCGGACACGCCGATCTTGCCGTGGCGTTACTCCTCGCCCACGCCTTTGCCAAAGCCCTATTATTTATGAGTACGGGTTCAATTATTCTCACAACCAGTAACCAAAATCTCACCGAGATGGGTGGCTTATGGTCACGGATGCCCGCCACAACCAGTGCCTTTGTCGTCGGAACAGCGGGGATGATTGGACTATTGCCCCTAGGAGGGTATTGGGCGATAAGTAAAGGCATTAATTCACTGTGGGCGGATTCGCCCGGATTAGTAGCAACCTTTATCGTGGTGAATGGGATTACAGCCTTAGGATTAACCCGCGTCTTTCGCCTAGTATTTTTAGGCAATCCCCAGCCAAAAACCCGCCGCGTCCCGGAAGTGGTGTGGCCCATGGCGTTACCTATGGTCGGGTTAACCCTGATTAATCTGGGGATGCCATTGTTGCTGCAACAATTAAACCTGTTACCCGTTGCCAAGTATGAGTACCTGATTGAAGTCCCCCAACTGTTATTATTGGGTTCCAGCGTAGTGGGTTGTGCGATTGGCGGTTTAATGGACTTACACAGAACGGGATTGCGATCGATTCTCTTACCTGTGAGATTTTTGCAAGACCTTTTAGCTTATGATTTTTACGTCGATCGACTCTACAACCTGACCGTGGTCTTTGCCGTTGACCTGTTTTCTAAACTGACCGACTGGATTGACCGTCATATTGTCGATGGTGCGGTGAATTTAGTCGGTCTTGCCACTGTGGTTGGGGGTCAATCATTGAAATATAGTGTTTCGGGGAAATCCCAGTTTTACCTGTTAACGATTCTCATCGGCGTCAGCTTATTAGCACTGTTGATGAGTTGGCCCCTCAGTCAGTGGGACTGGGAACAGTGGTTGTTTCTGAATGGGCAATAAAAATTTTGTTGTCGGTTGTAGGGGCGGGTTTCACTATAATTGTTTATGAGTTAACCCATAAGTGGCTAAACCAGCCCTGATTGATTGGTATCGATAATTATATTTTTTTAACGCAGAGGGACATAGAGGGACTAGATGACATAAGACGTGGCTTGCTTCTTTTCGGGAAGCGAGTATGACGAATGACATCAGACATAAGACGAATCACAAATCATGCTAAGTGCTTTAATTTTAGTCCCGCTATTAACAGCCCTAGTCGTAGGATTTTTGCCCACGACGCTGATGGGAAAAAGGGCGCGTCAAGTCACACTAATCGTTACCAGTGGTCTATTTATTTGGTCACTGGTACTGCTAGCGCAGTTTAATCCCGGTCAGATGAGTATTCAATTTCAGGAAAAACTGTCTTGGATTGAGTCAATTGGGTTAACCTACAGTTTAGGCATCGATGGGTTGTCAATACCCTTAGTGGTATTAAATGGCTTACTCACCGTGATGGCGGTTTACGCGACTGATCAGGAGTTAGAACGCCCTCGATTTTATTACACGCTAATTCTGTTATTAAATGCTGGGGTAGCCGGGGCATTTTTGGCGCAAGACTTATTGCTGTTTTTCCTCTTCTATGAACTGGAATTAATTCCCTTATATTTGTTAATTGCAATCTGGGGCGGAAAACGGCGTGGCTATGCGGCAACCAAGTTTCTCTTATATACAGCGGCGTCTGGGGCGCTGGTTTTAGCGGCTTTTTTAGGTTTGGTCTTTTTGAGTGGGGCAAATACCTTTGCCTACAGCAATGTTCAAAACTTAGCCTCATTATTGCCCGTGGGTCGTCAATTGCTGTTATTAGGCGGAATTGTGATCGCCTTTGGGATTAAAATTCCTTTAGTACCCTTTCATACCTGGTTACCCGATGCCCACGTTGAAGCCTCTACGCCTATTTCCATGCTGTTGGCGGGAGTGTTGCTGAAATTAGGAACGTATGGATTATTGCGCTTTGGTTTAGGATTATTCCCAGAAGCTTGGACAGTAGTCGCCCCATGGTTAGCTATATGGGCAGTTGTCAGTGTTCTCTATGGCGCGTTTAATGCGATCGCACAACGGGATATGAAGAAGATGGTGGCGTTTAGTTCCGTGGCGCACATGGGGTATATTTTACTAGCAGTCGCCGCTGCGACATCAATTTCCCTGGTGGCGTCAGTGATGCAAATGGTGAGTCATGGGTTAATCTCGGCGTTATTGTTTTTCCTGGTGGGTGTGGTATATAAGAAGACGGGTTCGCGGGATTTAGATGTTCTCAATGGACTCTTGAACCTGGAACGCGGATTACCTTTGATTGGTAGCTTCATGGTATTGGCGGTAATGGCGAGTGCGGGAATTCCGGGAATGGTGGGATTTATCTCCGAATTTCTGGTATTTCGGGGGAGTTTTCCGGCGTTTCCGGTGCAAACGCTTCTGTGTATGATTGGGACAGTTTTAACGGCGGTTTATTTCTTAATTCTGTTGGATCGCACCTTTTTTGGTCGTCTCTCGGCGCAGGTGATTGATTTACCCCGTGTTTACTGGAGTGAACGGATACCTGCGATTGTGTTAGCCGTGTTGATTGTTATTTTTGGCATTCAACCGGGATGGTTAGTGCGTTTGAGTGAAACAACTACAGCGACGATGGTGACACATTCACCGACAATTGCTTTAGAGAAATAAGTTAATACTGAGTCAGGGCGGGTTTTGCCTAAACGTTACTATCAATAGCGAAAAAAAAGTTTCATTACCCGCCCCTACACACTCACGCGCCATGCCCTCTTTCTGAAGTGAATGGTCATATCAAATTCGGTTAAACAACTTCACGAAAAATGGCTGAAACCCTCATTCTGACATACTCGTATTTGTGTGCAGTCAACAGGATTCGATATCACAACTAAAAAATTCAGAACTAATTGCCATGGTCATTAGTCAAAAAACATCTAAAAATCATCCCCTAGAACCTTACATTAAAAGCCTGAACTCAGGTGAAGCGTTGCTAGTGGATTCACCTGAGAATGTGTTAGAGGTTGTGGGGATTTTACATAGTTATGGCATTGTCCTAGATGCCTATTCCCGCAATCTAATTTACATTGCTGAGAATCAGTTTTTAGTCTTTTTTCCCTTCTTTAAATACTTCAACGGGGAGGTTTCTATCCAGAAGCTAATACAACACTGGTCGCATAATCGGATTAATTTTGAATATGCCGAATACTGTATGAAATCGATGTTTTGGCATGGGGGTGGAGGATTAGATGCTTATCTAGATACGCCAGAATTTGAACAACACTGTGCCGCCGCGATTCAGGCAAAGTTTAAGGGAAATCCGTTTGTCCAAGGATTAAACTGGTTATTTCCCAATTTTCTCACCGAACAAGTGCGTCAGATGGCATATTACAGTGGCTTGGGTCAATTCTGGCGGGTAATGAGTGATATTTTTATGGAGTTATCCAGTCGCTATGACAAGGGGGAAATTAAAAGGATTCCCCAAGTTGTGGAACATATTTTAAATGGATTAGTTGCGGCGGCGAATAAACCGATTACCTATAGCGTGAAAATTCGCGATCGCGAGTATGAGATACTTCCTAAATCTGCTGGGTTAACCTTTCTCATGGATACAGCGGTACCCTATGTCGAAGCGATTTTCTTTCGGGGAACACCGTTTTTGGGGACGGTTTCCTATAACGCCCAAGCCAATCAAATTCCGCCAGAACAAGGTAAGTTTACTTATGGGGCATTATATGCCGATCCATTACCGATTGGGGGATCGGGGATTCCGCCAACATTATTGATGCAGGATATGCGTCATTATTTACCGGATTATCTGCATCAAGTTTATCAGCGATCGCGTCGGGGTGAGGATGATTTGCGAGTGCAGATTTGCCAAACGTTTCAGAAGTCGATGTTTTGTGTAACAACGGCGGCAATTTTGGGATTAGCGCCTCATCCGTTGGATACGACGGAACCGGAACAACA
>CAKZMA010000436.1 GCA_937127375.1 uncultured Coleofasciculus sp.
GTGCATTGGGGAGTTATCAGTTATCAGTTATCAGTTATCAGTGAGCAGTTATCAGTTATCAGGAGCAGGGGGAGATGGGGAAGATGGGGGAGAGTTTTGAAAGTTGGTTGTAGGGGCGGGTTTTACCCCTAACGTTTCGTTTTCACCCTGATATAACTAAACCCGCCCCGACCTAACCGCTCAATTATCACAAATGACGTAGCTTGCTTTTCAAGGGCAGCGAGTTCTTCACCGTTCACGTTAATTTAATTGTTGTGTAATATCCTTGTATAATATTCATCCACACGCCAAGTAACAATTCGTTTTAGTCTTAACTATGACCGTTGCTCCTCATAAACCTGACTCAGCCCAATCAACGAATCCCCTATCTGAACCAGAATTTGAATCGGAATTTAATTGGAGAAATTGTTGGTATCCTGTCTGTTTCCGCCAAGATTTCCCCAAAGATCGCCCCTATAGTTTTTCGTTGTATGATGAACCGTTCGTTATATTCCAACACCAAGAGGAATTAATTTGTTTAACCGATCGCTGTCCTCATCGTGCGGCTAAACTATCCGATGGACAGATCATCGACGGTAAACTTGAGTGCTTGTACCACGGGTGGCAATTTGGTCGTCAGGGTGAGTGTTTACATATTCCCCAGTTATCGGCTGATGGGACAATACCTGTGAATGCTAACGTGCGATCGCATAAAGTTGTCGAACGCCAAGGACTGATTTGGATTTGGCCCGGTGCGGCTGAATTGGCGGATGAACAAGCGATTCCCACTATCCCTCAATTAGACAAACCCGGATTTGTCCATTCTGACAAACTCACGGAACTGCCTTGTGATATCAGCTATGTGATCGAACACATGTTAGATCCGGCTCATATTCATATTACCCATCATGGGAATCAGGGCGATCGCGCCAAAGCTCAACCCTTGGAAATGGAAATTATCGAGAGTTCGGTTCAAGGGTTTCGCGGCAGGTTTCGCGAGACAAAGCAACCGAATCCAACTTGGAGGAATTTAGATTTTTTGGCTCCTAGTTTAGCCCATTTACATTTTCCTATTCCTGAGAAAGGTTGGTTTTTTGGGCAGGCGTTTTATTTTTTCCCTTTAGGGAAAGGAAGATGCCGTATTCTTACTCGCAGTTATCGTAATTTTGCCACTCAACCAGTCAAGCTGATGCCGAGATGGTGGATTCATTTAAGACAGAATAAAATTATCGCAGAGGATTTAGCGCAGCTTGTCGCACAACAAAATGAAGTTGAACGGTTAGGAGAACCTGTGAAACAGGTTTATTCCCCTATTCCCACTTGTGATACGTTTGCTATGGAATATCGTAAATGGCTGGATCGGGTTGGGGCGTCTTTGCCCTATTATCGCGGGTATTTAACCTCGAAAGATAGGGAAAATGAATCTGAAGGTCAGTTGAATACAATGTCAGTGAAGCCGTTATTTTTGCATACTGAACTTTGTCACTCTTGTAACCGAGCCTATCAGATCTCGCAGCGGGTGGAACAATTCGGCGTAGGAGTGGCGATTGTTTTGGCAGGGTTAGCAATTTTGACGGATGGTTCGGGGATGCAAATGGGAGCCGTGTTGTTGGCAGTTGCAGCGTTAATTGTTACCCTTGGGGCTAATCAACTTAAACATCGCTTTGAAACGTATTCAGACTCTCATTGAATCAGGGAAATTAGAGGATTACAGGTAAAATTACTTTAAAGGTAGAACCCAGATCAATGTGAGAGTCAACCTCTATTTCCCCTTGCAAAAGTTGCACCAACCGCCCAACAATTGCCAGCCCCAATCCGGTACTATCCGGTAAACGTTTAGCACGGGAACCACCGCGAAAATAAGGGTCAAAAATTTTAGCTTGGTCTTCTGGAGCAATACCAATCCCGGTATCGGTAATCGCGATCACAAAATGATTAAATTGCTCATTTTGATGATTACACTCAACCTGGCAGGTGATGGTAATGCGTCCGGTTTCCGTGTAACGAATGGCATTACTGACCAAATTGGTGATAATCTGTTCGAGTCGCAAGGGATCAGTCGTGACTTGCTTCGGCGCTAGTTCGTAATCTACCGTTATCGTCAGATCTTTTTCACTAGCTGAGGGCGTTAACGTATCGACCACATTGTCAATCAACGCGCAAACATCAATTACCTCTGGCTGCAATGTTACCTGTCCTGCTTCATGACGAGAGACTTCTAGAGCGTCGTTGATCAGGTGTAAAAGTTGTCGCCCATTTCGGAGTACCCGCTCAATGTGATCCAGACTGACAAATGTGTCTTGGGTGTTGTGTTGACGTAGAAATAGATCAGAGGATAGGAGAATTGACTGTAGCGGATTTTTCAAATCATGGGCTAAATGGGCTAAATTATCTCGATGAGTGTCCACTAAGCGGGTCAGTTCGTGATTAGTGAGGTTGACTTGACTTTGCAGTTTTTCTAACTCCTGCAATCGTTCTTCTGTATAACTGTTGAAACAACGACCAATCACTTCATCTAGTGCCATATCAATGATCCGGGTGGCTTGCAAAACCTGAGCGGTTGAACCTTGCAAGAGATCCGGTTCTAAATGAGCAAAGATAATCTGGCGCAGAATTCGATATTCTCGTGCTACTTCTGTGGGATCATAGCCTTGTTTGGCTCGGATTACACCATGCTCTAGACTTTTCTCGACAATTGTTTGATGTGCGCCATTTTCACAGTCAGAAAGGATTTTGGCGATGGCTCGCAGCACCGAGGGTAAACCATCGAGTACCGCCTTATAGGTGAGTTCACGGGTACTCTCCAGTTCCCCATCTTGGCGAACCGCTTCCACCCAGGTGTTGACGATTGAGTCCAGTTTCTTGAGTAATTCTTGACTGAAATCCATGGTTGAGCAGGATCATTGGAGATTGCCAAAGGTAAGCAGAATGCAATCTAGTATAGGTCTAAATTTCTAACTTTGGGGGGTTGCGCTTATATCCTTAAGATTTTATAAAGATTAATAATTGATGGTTGAAATTGTGATAGAAGAAATCCCTCGCGGAGTTATTGGTGATGAATATCAAGGTGATTGGAGAACTGTTCAAGGAAACGATTCAAGAATGGCAAGAGGATAAAGCGTCACGGTTAGCCGCCGCCTTAGCCTATTACACGGTGTTTTCCCTCGCACCGTTGTTGATTATCGCGATCGCGATCGCGGGTTCGATTTTTGGTCCGGAAGCCGCACGAGGGGAAATTGTCGAGCAAATTCAAGGGCTGGTAGGTACTGAGGGGGCTAAGGTAATTGAAACGGCGATTCAAAATGCGAATCGACCAAATGTTAGCAGTATTGCCTCAATTATCAGTATTGTCGTGCTGCTGTTTGGTGCATCGGGAGTCTTTGCCCAACTGCAAGATGCTTTGAATACCGTTTGGGGAGTACAACCGAAACCTGGACGACCCGTTAAAGGTTTTTTACAGAAACGGTTACTGTCCTTTTCGGTTGTGCTGGGGATTGGCTTTTTACTCTTAGTGTCTCTGATTGTCAGTGCGGCGTTATCGGCGTTGAGTAATTATGCCAGTGATTTACTTTGGGGAGTAGGATTCCTCTGGTCACTGTTAAATTGGGTGCTTTCTCTAGGTGTCATTACGCTATTATTTGCGATGATGTACAAGTTTTTACCGGATGTTAAAATTAGCTGGAGTGATGTCTGGATTGGTGCGATTATCACTGCCATACTTTTTACAATTGGTAAAACTTTAATTGGCATGTATTTAGGGCGGGGGAGTTTTGCCTCAACATACGGCGCAGCGGGGTCGTTAGTGATTTTTCTGGCTTGGGTTTACTATTCCGCCCAAATTCTGTTTATCGGCGCAGAATTTACCCAAGTTTATGCCAGTAAGTTTGGCTCAAAGATTGTTCCCGATAAACATGCGATTCAACTGACTGAAGCAGATCGGGCAAAGCAAGGAATTGCTCATACCGAAGCCCTCAAAAAAGCTGCCGGAGATTCAGAGGATTCGGAAAAATCACCTAAGCAAAAACAGTCCGGTAATGCAGGGGCTAAAGCGTTGAAAACCTACCATGATGCAGCCAGAAAAATGGGGTTAGACAAAAAAGAAAAATAGGATTAAAGTTGAAGACGAGATCCCGGAAGTTGAAGACGAGATCCCCGACTTCTTTAAGAAGTCGGGGATCTGAAGGATGCGCTATAATCAAGACCAAGAATTGACTCAAAAAACAGCGCAACTGCATCAAATGAATCAGGGATTCAACCAAGCTAATCGAGACCAAGCCGTATTAATTGCCCAACTCCAAGAGAGTGAACATCGGCTCAAACAGCTTCTTGATTCTGTACCTGTGGGTATTTTTGTGTCAGAAGCTGATGGGAAACCTGACTATGTAAATCAAATCGGTAAGCAAATTTTGGGTCAAGGAGTGGTTGAGCCAGTGACGGCGGATCACTTCATTGAAACCTATCGGATTTATCAGGCGGGAACCGATGAATTTTATCCCCGGAATCGCCATCCCCTATTGCAAGCGTTAAAAGGGAAACGGGTACGAGTTGATGATATGGAAATCCGCCACCGCGATCGCACAATTCCCGTCGAAGCTTGGGGAAACCCAATCTATGATTGTCAGGGAAATCTGACTCATGCGATCGCGGCGTTTGTTGATATCAGTGAACGTCAGCAGCCTGAACAAATTTCAGCCGATTATTATCAGCAATTAGAGCAACAGGTGGCGGAACAAACCGAAGAATTACGCCATAGCCAAGCTCGAAACCAGGCGCTACTGGCGGCGATTCCGGATATGATTTTCTGTTCCCAGGCGGATGGTACGTATATCGATTTTAAACCCGCGCCTACTATCCCCACATTCGCCCTAGCCCAGGCTTTTTTAGGCAAAAAACCGGAAGATGTTTTCCCCCCAGACTTAGCCCATAAAATTAGAGCAGCTTATCAGGAAAGCTTGGTATCCGGTGAGGTACAACAACTCGACTATCAACTCCAGATCGAGAATCAATGGCGGGATTATGAAGCCCGTATTGTTCCCTGTTGTAACCAGGAGATCCTTTCCATCGTCCGTGATATTAGCGATCGCAAACAAGCCGAAGCCCAAATAGCCTTTCAAGCCTCTCTACTGAATCAAGTTCGTAATGCTGTGATTGCTACCGATTTAGCCGGAACCATTATCTACACCAATCAATTTGCTCAGCGTTTATATCAACTCAATCCAGAAACAATACTCGGTCAATCCATTCTTGATGTTACCGTACTCCCCCAAGATAAAGCCCTGGCGCAGGGCATTTTAGCGGGTGTACAAGAAAACGGTTATTGGGAGGGGGAATTTACCGTTCAACGCCAAGATGGTAGCACGTTTCCAGTTTATGCCACGAATACCCTAATTCGAGATCACCAAGGAAATACCATCGGCTATGTGGGTGTCAGTATTGATAGTAGCGCTCAAAAACAAGCCGAGGAACAACTGCGCCAAAGTAAACATTTTATCGAACAAATTGCAGCGGCTTCACCCTATTGCTTATATATTTATGATCTCCTTGAAAATCGGAATATCTACAGCAACCAAGAAATTACCACAATTCTGGGTTATACACCCGCAGAAATTCAAGCCATGGGCGAGAATTTTATCTCCAGCCTACTGCACCCCGATGATGTCACTATCGTCTCAGAACAGTTGCAAAAGTTGGCGAGGGCGGTGGATGGAGAAATTTTAGAGATAGAGTACCGGATGCAGGATGTCCAAGGGAAATGGCATACCTTATTTGGTCGAGAAACGGTATTCGCCAGAACTCCAGATGGTACAGTCAAGCAGGTAATTGGTACGGCAATTGATATCAGCGATCGCAAGCAAGCAGAAATTGAATTACGCAACAGTGAACAACTGTACCGTACCATGGCAAAACATTTTCCTAATGGGGCAATTTTTCTGTTTGATCAGGATTTGCGGTATTTAGTTGCCGATGGTCAAAGTTTAGGCAGTTCCGGTTCAGGATATAGTCGGAATGTATTAGAAGGAAAAACAATTTGGGAGGCTTTATCTGAACAAGAATGTGCGCTGGTTGAACCCCTGTATCGTGATGCTTTAGCGGGGATAGAACAAACCCTGGAAATACCCTATCGCAATTGCTTTCATCTGGTACAAACTCGGGCGGTGCAAAATGATACGGGAGACATTATGGCGGGTATGGTTGTCGTTCAGGATATCACCGAACGCAAGCAAGCTGAGGAATCCCTGAGAGAACGAGAAGCGTTTTTACGCAGTATTTATGATGGGATTGAAGCCGCTGTTTTTATCGTGGATGTTCTCGAAGATGGCGAATTCCGTTATGTTAGTATTAATCCCACCCATGAACGGATGTCTGGTCTTCTCGCCTCAGAAATAAGCGGTAAGACTCCCCAAGAAATGTTCACTCCAGAAACGGCACAGGTGGTGTCTCAACGGTATTGTGCTTGTGTGGCGGCGGGAGAACCAATTAGCTATGAAGAATGTCTACCGATTCAGGGACAAGAAACCTGGTGGATTACCAATTTAACCCCTCTGCGGGATAGCAACGCGCGAATTTATCGACTAATTGGTACTAGCTTTAATATTAGCGATCGCAAACAGGTTGAGAAAACCTTACAGTTGCAAGCCGCCGCGATGACAGCCGCTACGGATGGGATTGCGATTTTGAATCACAACGGAGAGTATGTCTCTCTTAACCAAGCATACGCCCAAATCTTTGGTTATGATAGTACTGCCCAACTCCTCGGTCAAAATTGGCAGGTGCTTTACGAGGTTAGCGAATATCAACGGTTGCTAGACGAATGCGTACCCTTATTGTTAGAACAGGGATATTGCCGCACAGAAGCTCAAGGTTTACGCCGTGATGGTAGCACATTTCCCCATGAAGTCTCGGTTACGTTATTACCGGGAGGGGAACGCATTTGTATTGTTCGTGACATTACTGAACGCAAACAAGCCGAAGCTGCACTACGAGAAAGTCAGCATTTTGTGCAAAGAATTGCAGAAGCCTCTCCCAATCTTTTATACATTTTTGACCTGAATGAACAACGCAATATCTACGCCAACCGGGAAATGGCAGCGTTTCTGGGTTATACTCCAGAACAAATTGAAGCGATGGGTGCAAACATTCTACCCAATCTGATTCATCCAGAGGATTTAGCCCGATTACCCGCCTATTTTCAACAAGTCCAAAACGCGGCGGATGGAGAAATCTTTGAAATCGAGTATCGCGTCAGAGATGCCAATGGAGAATGGCGCACACTTTTGGGTCGAGAAACCCCCTTTGCCAGAACCGCTGACGGTATGGTTACTCAGCTTTTGGGTACCGCCACAGACATTACTGAACGCCAAGAGATAGAAGCCGCCTTACAAGAGAGTGAACAGCGCTATGAGTTAGCCACTCGCGCCGCAAAGGTAGGGGTTTGGGAATGGAATTTAGAGACGAATGAATTTTATATTGACCCCACAATTAAAGCAATTCTCGGTTACACAGAGACAGAAATTGCTAATAATTTTAACGATTGGATTATCTTGATTCATTCCGATGATCAGTCCACGTTCCTCACCACAACCCAGGCACATTTAGCTGGAGAAAACCCGGAGTACCGACTTGAACATCGGATGATGCACAAAGACGGTTCAATTCGTTGGATTGTCGTCCGGGGACAAGCTATCCTAAATGCCCAAGGGAAGGGTATTCGTATGGTTGGCACGAATACCGATATTACCGAACGCAAGTTAGCGGAAATTGCCTTACAAAAGGCAAAAGAAGCCGCTGATACCGCGAATCGGTCAAAAAGTACATTCCTGGCAAATATGAGTCATGAATTGCGAAGTCCTCTCAACGCGATTTTGGGATTTGCTCAATTGATGAGTAATAGTGTCACCCTTCCCCAGCAATACCAAGATAATCTACGGATTATTCACCATAGTGGAGAACATTTACTGACGCTAATTAACCAAGTTTTAGATTTATCCAAAATTGAGGCGGGACGTATTACTTTGAATGAAACTACGTTTAACCTGCATCATCTTTTGCGTGAAGTTGAAGATATGTTTCGACTCAAGGTAAATGAGAAAGGATTACAATTACGGTTTAACTGTGCGGCAGATATCCCCCCCACGATACAAACCGATGAGATTAAGTTACGCCAAGTCTTAATTAACTTGCTGAGTAATGCCGTTAAATTTACTTCAGTAGGGAGTGTGGTTGTGAATGTTACTCAACCCAGGACAAATGACGATGGACGAATGACGCTTTATTTTGAAATTAAAGATACCGGATGTGGTATTGCGGCGGATGAATTAGAGAGTATCTTTGAAGCGTTTGTGCAAAGCCAAAGCGGAGTACACTCCCAGAGTGGGACAGGTTTAGGATTGCCGATTACGCGCAAGTTTATCCAACTTATGGGTGGGGAAATCACAGTTGAAAGTGAAGTTAGCCAGGGAACAACCTTTACGTTTGATATTCAGGCAAAGGAAACCCAGGTGACTTCTAGCATACCTCAAACGACTTCATGTCGCGTTATTGCCCTTGCCCCAAATCAACCCCACTATCGAATTTTAATTGTGGATGATCAAGTGGAAAACCGTCAACTATTAATGCAATTGCTGAATCCTTTGGGGTTTGAACTTCAAGAGGCGAGTAATGGTGAAGAAGCGATTGAGATTTGGCAGAGTTGGCAACCTGATTTAATTTTAATGGATTTGCGAATGCCGGGAATGGATGGCTACGCCGTTACCCAACACATTCGACAGTGTAGAGACGCGCCATACTACGTCTCTACATCACCCATAATTATTGCTCTAAGTGCTAGTGTAATAGAAGAAGAACGGTTGAAAGCCTTAGAGGTGGGTTGCGCGGATTTCATCGCTAAGCCGTTTCATGAATCGGATTTGTTTGCAGCCATAAACCAACATCTGGGAGTCAGTTTTATCTATGACGAACCGGATCAAACTCCTGTGCAAACAGAGACTGTTGTCTTAACATCAGATGATTTGGCTATCTTGCCGACTGATTGCTTAGCACAGTTGCACGAAGCTACCCTTGAGGGAGATTTTGAGGAGATGTTAAGCTTAATTGATCAAATCCAGAACCAGGATAAGATGCTTGCTAATACTCTCGCTCACTTGGCTAATACTTTCCAATTTGAACGATTACTCGATTTAACTGAACCTTGGGCAACTAGAAATGTTCAATAACTCCATGTTACTGATGTAGAAGATAAAATTGATATAATTGAGTAATTATCGCTCGAATTCATAAAAATAAAGGCAGAAAATGTTAACCCGCAGTTCCTTATTACAACAATTATCGCAATCACAAGCAATTGATCGCAATCCCCTGATTGTTACTCCCCAGATGCGGGTAACGGAGATTATAAATCGGCTCACTGAACGTCAGAGTAGTTATGCATTAGTCGTACAACAAAAACGGTTAGTCGGTATTTTCACGGAACGGGATTTTGTCCGCATCGCTGCCCAGCAGCTACCCCTAGACAATTTAAGCATTCAATCGGTGATGACGCCTGATCCAGTTACCGTTTCGGTTGACCAAGATCAAGGCGTTTTTTTCATTCTTTACCTGCTACGTCAGTATCATATTCGTCATTTACCTGTCATCAATCAAGGGGGTGAAATTGTGGGCGTGATTACGCCGAAAACCATTCGAGAGGTGATTCAACCCACTGACTTATTGAAGTTCAAACGAGTGGAGGATGTGATGACATCTGAGGTGATTCAGAATTCTGCCACGGCGTCCCTACTAGAAATTACTCAGCAAATGGTGACCCAGAAGAAAAGCTGCATCGTGATTACGGAAACCAAAAACGACGCAGATATTGTTCCCCTGGGAATTATTACCGAACGCGATATTATTCAGGTGCAAAAAATAGGGATAGATTTCGCTACGACGGTCGCACAAACGGTGATGAGTACGCCACTCCTCCCGATTAAAATTAATGATTCAATGATGTTGGCGAATGAAATGATGAAACGCCATAAAATTCGCCGTTTAGTCGTCGTCGATGAAATCGGAAGACTCGCCGGACTCATCACTCAAAGCACAATAATAGAAGCCCTAAACCCCCTAGAAATGTATGCCACTATTGAACTTATGCGTCAACAAGTGGATGAGCGAACTAAGGAGTTAAGCCAAGTTAATGAGCAATTGCAGCAACAACTCTGTGAATATGCCAACTTAGAAGAAAAACTGCAACAAGCCAAAGACGAAGCCGCCGCCGCTAACCAAGTTAAACGTGCCTTCTTAGCTAATTTAAACCACGAATTTAGAACCCCACTCCACGCAATTCTCGGGTTTTCTCAACTGATGCACCGTTCCCCATCCCTCTCATCCGAGGATCAGAAAAATGTAGGTATTATCTATAGTGCGGGTAAGCATTTGCTGGAACTGCTGGAAAACCTGTTGGAATTAACCAAAAGCCAGTCTACTCACATTCGGGATACTGGAAATTTTGAGTTGTCTGAGGTGCTACCCAAGATTCCCGAATCCCGGATAACCATTACCTTGACGCCAACGGATTTGGCTGATTTACCGAGGGAGTGGCGAATATCGCTCCATCAAGCCACAATTGAAGGGGATTTTGATAAGATGTTGAGCCTCATCGAGGGCATTCGCGATCGCGATGAATCCTTAGCCAATTCTCTGTCTACTTTAACTCATGAATTTCAATTCGAGTACCTATTAGCCTTGACCAAACCACCTACTGATGAAGACGATGACTCTGGAGTCAATTCCTCTATACAAAGGGACAATACTAACGATTGATGATACCCCGGATAATTTGCACCTGTTAACCGAGATGTTAAGCGCACAAGGGTACAAAATCCGGATCATACCCACTGGTAGACTGGCGCTGAAATCTATTGCTAACAATCCCCCCGATTTGATTTTACTGGATATTATCATGCCGGATATGGATGGCTATCAAGTTTGCCAACAGTTGAAAGCCTCTCCGAAAACCCAGAATATTCCAGTAATTTTTTTAAGTGGGTTGAATGAAACCTTTGATAAGGTGAAAGCTTTTGAAGTCGGTGGCGTCGATTATATTACTAAACCGTTTCAAGTGCAAGAAGTGTTAGCGCGGGTGGAGAGTCAATTGCGTCTGCAACGGTTACAACAGCAGCTAACCGAACAAAATATCCAACTGCAACAAGAAATTCAGGAACGCCAGCAGGTAGAAATTGCCCTGAGTGAAAGTGAGGAAAAATATCGCCATCTGGTTGAAGCGTCACAAGACTTAATTTGGTCGGTTAATCGGGATGGGAATTACACCTTTGTTAATCCGATTGTCCACCACCTTTATGGCTATTCTCCAGAGGAAATGCTGGGACGTTCGTTTACCGAGTTTCTCTCACCGGAACGTCTAGAAGCGGATGTCAATCTTTTTGAGCGTTTACTTCAGGGACAGTCGGTATTCCAATATGAAACCACCCATCTAACTAAAGCTGGGGAACCCATTCAATTATTGCTCAACGCGATCGCAGTAGTTGATGACCAGGGTCAGGTTGTCGGTGTAACAGGTACAGCCAGTAATATCACAGAACGTCAAAAAGCACAAGAGGCATTACGCTTAAGTGAAATCCGCTATCGAGAACTGGTAGAATTTCAGGAACAAGTTCTCGTCTGTCGCTGGAAACCGGATACCACCCTCACGTTTGTCAATCAATCCTACTGTCGTTTTTTTGGCAAGTCTCAAGCTGAACTAATTGGTACCAAATATTTAGAGTTACTGCCTGATTCCATTCAAGATCAGATCAGGGATTTTGCCAAATCCCTCGTCAACCACGAATGTCCAGAAACCGCCGAACATATCATGATCTCTGCTCAGGGGGAACTCCATTGGTTTAAATGGACGGATCAACCGATTCGGAATACAGAAGGACAAATTATAGAAGTTCAATCCTTTGGCATTGATATTACGACGCGCAAGCAGGCGGAAGAAAAACTGCGCCTCTCGGAAGAAAAACTGGCTCAAGCTCAACGCATTGCTCATATTGGCAATTGGGAATTTGATGTGATCCCGAATCAAATTATTTGGTCAGCGGAACTGTTTCGCATTTTTGGCTTGGAACCCAATCAAACGGAACCCACCTATCAACAACTCCTGGACTTTATTCATCCCGATGATTGCTCAGAATTCGAGGAAACAGTCAAGCAAGCCATTGCCCAAGGACTCTGCTACGAATTAGAGTTTCAGATTGTACCGAGAAATCGCACAACCGTTCGGCATCTTGAGGTGAGAATTGAACCCATTTTTGATCAACACCATCGAGTAGTTAAACTCTTCGGCACCGCCTTAGATATCACCCAGCGCCAAAAAGCCGAAACCGCCCTGCGACAATCGGAAGCACGCGAACGAGAACGAGCGCATCAACTCCAACGCACGCTCGAAGAATTAAAACGTACCCAATCCCAGCTTGTACAAACGGCAAAAATGTCCAGTCTGGGGCAAATGATTGCGGGAATAACTCACGAAATTAATAATCCCGTTTCTTTTATTTTGGGCAATCTCACCATTGGTCGTCAATACTTTAATGATTTGCTGCGGCTAATTAATATCTATTACGAAACTTATCCTAATCCCCCTTCATCTATTCAAGATATAGCGGAAGCCATTGATTTACAGTTTATCCAGGAAGATTGGCATAAACTGCTCAATTCTATCCACGAAGGTGCGGAGCGAATTCATCAGATTATTCTTTCCCTGAAGAACTTTTCTAGACTCGATGAAGCTGACCTAAAGTCTGTGGATATTCATCAAGGGATAGATAGTACGTTGTTTATCTTGCAGCATCGACTCAAAAGCCCTGGAAATCGACAGGAAATTCAGGTGATTAAAGAGTATGGTCAGCTCCCCCCGGTGATCTGTTATGCCAATCAATTGAACCAGGTGTTTATGAATGTACTAGCAAATGCGATTGACGCCATAGAAAGTCACTCGTCACCTGGAGTAATTATGATCAGCACCAAACTTGCTGATGCTCACCGACAACCACAGCCGAACAATGGAAACCAGCAGACCGATGTCGTGAGCATCTGCATTACTGACAACGGAATCGGCATCTCTAAGGAGGTGCAACCGCAAATCTTTGATCCATTTTTTACAACTAAACAAGTGGGCAGTGGTACAGGTTTGGGTTTATCCATTTGCTACCAAATTATCGTCGAGAAACACCAAGGACAACTCAGTTGCCTGTCCACCCCAGGAGAAGGGACAACGTTGATCATCGAGATTCCGATCAAACCGCGATCGCAACAGCCAAGAGAAATCCCCTTAAATGACATGGATCTGGCGAAAGAAATTAGCTAGGGTTTTCGGTTGTTCAGGTATCTATCTGTAGGTTGACGAATTTCTGGCACCTAGCGATCTAATCTAAAAGACGAGGAAACAGGGAATAGTTTCAACTTAATTCACTGACTGAAATTAGTTGTCTAAAATTTACAAATTAGAATAATTATGCTTTTCAAAACTAGAAAAGAAGCAGGTCAAAGACTCACCAGCGATCTGAAAGAGTATGCCAACCGCCCCGATGTGATTGTCTTGGGATTACCCCGTGGTGGTGTACCGGTGGCGTATGAAGTAGCCAGAGGACTCGATGCCCCTCTCGATGTGTGGCTAGTTCGCAAATTAGGCGCACCGGGTCACGAAGAATTAGCCATGGGTGCGATCGCCAGTGGTGGTACGCGCATTTTAAACAAGGACGTAGTGCGATCGCTGGGTGTATCCGAGCAAGCGATTGACCAAGTAGCGGCAAAAGAGCAACAAGAATTAGAACGGCGGGAAAAGGCTTACCGAGGGGATCTGCCGCCTCTGGAGTTACGCGATCGCACCGTACTTTTGGTGGATGACGGTTTAGCCACAGGCGCATCGATGCACGCCGCTGCCGTTGCCTTGCGACAACATGATCCGAAGGAAATTGTTGCCGCTGTCCCCGTTGCCGCGCCAGAAACCTGCAAGGAGTTTAAAGTCAAGGTAGACAAAATCATCTGTAGTGAAACACCCCAATCGTTCTACGCCGTCGGTCTGTGGTACGACAAATTTGACCAAACCACTGACCAAGAAGTGCGTGACTTGATGGAGCGTGCAGCCAGTCAACAACCCGCTAGAGCTTAAGTAGGTGGGGACAATTAAAGGGATCGTTATTCGTCATTTGTCATTTGTCATTTGTCATTTGTAAGGGTTTAGGGACAATTGTAGGGGCGGGTTTAGGGACT